>NZ_DALYOQ010000003.1:56217-90496 GCF_031974595.1 Pantoea sp. CTOTU46764
AACCGCCCACGCAATCCCGCTCGCATACGCTTCCGGCAACAACGGCACCAGCGCATTCAAGGCTGACGCAAGGCGCCCACGATCGCTATCGGTCAGATTAAGATGCCCAACCTTGCGGCCTTCACGCACCTCTTTGTCGTACCAATGCAGATGCACCAGCGGCTGTTGCAGCCACGCCAGATTCACATCGGTACCAATCAGATTCACCATCACCGACGGCGCAAACACCACCGGTTTTGGCAGCGCCAAACCTAACACCGCACGCAGATGCAGCTCGAACTGGCTGATGGACGCGCCATTCTGCGTCCAGTGACCGCTGTTGTGTACGCGTGGAGCTAGTTCGTTGATCAGCAAACCTTCAGGCGTAATGAAACACTCCATCGCCATCACGCCAACATACTTCAGCTCATGCATGATGGCGCTGAGCATCGCTTCTGCCTGCTGTTGCTGTGCGGCATCGGCCTGCGGGAAGGCCACGCTGGTGCGCAGAATGCCGTCCTGATGCAGGTTATGCGTCAGCGGATAGAATACCGTGCTGCCATCGTGTCCGCGCGCGCCGACCAGCGACACTTCGCCGCTGAAATTAATGCCCTGCTCAACGATACATTCACCGTAGCACTCATCCGGCAGCGTGTCGGTTTCATTGGCTCGCAAACGCCACTGACCACGGCCGTCATAGCCGCCAGTACGACGCTTCACAATCGCCAGTTCGCCCAAGGTGCTGAAAACGTTTGGCCACTCGGCTTTATCGGCCAGCAGCTGCCACGGCGCGGTGGCGAGGTTTAGCTGATCCAGCAGCTGTTTTTGCGTCAGGCGATCGGCCAGACGCGGGAAAATATCGCGATTCACAAAGGCCGGATGGCTCGCCAGTTCGCGGGTTAACGCGGTTTCCGGCCAGCGCTCAATCTCAGCGGTGATCACGCTTTCGGCGATCGGCAGCGCAGAAGGTTCCGCATCCAGACCCACCGGATACACCGCGATGCCCAGCGGTTCACCTGCCTGGCGCAGCATGCGGCCTAACTGACCATTTCCTAATACGCAAACCGGTTTCATGCGTCCTCCCGCGGATCCGGATTGTTCAGCACTTCATCAGTCTGCGTTTGACGCCAGTTGGCGATGCGCGTTGACAGCGCGCTGTCGTGGATCGCCAGAATCTGCGCGGCCAGCAGGGCAGCGTTGGCGGCACCGGCTTTACCAATCGCCAGCGTACCGACCGGAATACCGCGCGGCATCTGCACGATGGAGTAGAGGCTATCGACGCCGCTCAGCGCCGCGCTTTGCACTGGCACGCCCAGCACCGGCACCAGCGTTTTCGCGGCCAGCATGCCCGGCAAATGGGCAGCACCGCCGGCACCGGCGATGATCACCTGAAAACCGTTGTCGGCTGCGGTTTCCGCGAAGCTGAACAGTTTGTCGGGCGTACGGTGAGCTGAGACCACTTCAACGTGGAAGGGAACATCCAGGCTGTTAAGAATTTCCTCGGCGAACTGCATGGTAGCCCAGTCACTTTTGGAACCCATGACAATGGCGATACGGGCCGGGGTGGCGTTGGATGACATGCGGTCAACTCCTGTGAATATGCAAACGAACCTGGCCGGGCGGGCAGGCGAAGAAGGGCACAGAGAATAGCATGAGATGGCAGCAAGGAAAACGGTTGCGTAGGCGGAAAACGGGCATTGATGCCCGGATTTCAGAAGGGGAATTCGATCAGGCTGACGCCGCTGGCATCAAGCTGAATCATCGATCCGTTCTCATGCCAGGCACCGAGCACCGCGCGCTGGGCGTTTTCGCCGTGCAGCGTGAAGGGATGAATGGCGGGACGATGCGTGTGGCCGTGAATCAAAATCGGCACCTGCTGGCGCGTCATCGTGGCTTCCACTGCGGACTGATTAACGTCCATGATGCTGACCGACTTGTGCTGATTCGCCTGCTTGCTGCCATTTCGCATACGCGCGGCAATGCGCACGCGCAGACGCAGCGGCAACGCGAGGAACAGACCCTGCAACCAGCGCTGATGCACTTTGGCGCGAAAACGCTGATAACCTTCATCATCGGTGCACAAGGTATCGCCATGCATGATCAACACACGATGTCCGTAAAGATCGAGCACCTTTTCTTCCGGCAGCAGCGTCATTCCAGAGGCGCGCGCAAAACGCTGGCCGAGCAGGAAATCGCGATTGCCGTGGATAAAGAATTTAGGCACCGGCAGCGCCTTGAGCGCCGCAGCGATGTGCTGATGCAGCGGATTGGGATCGTCGTCGCCGATCCAGGCTTCAAACAGATCGCCGAGGATGTAAAGCGCATCGCACGCGCGCGCTTCTCCCTGCAAAAAATGCAGAAAACCGGCAGTAATTGCCGGTTCTTCATGACACAGATGCAGATCTGCGATAAACAGCGTGCGCGACATTACTCGCTAACAGTCACTTTCTGGATGACAACGTCTTCAACCGGAACGTCCTGATGCATGCCGCTGCGGCCGGTTTTCACCGCTTTGATTTTCTCAACCACGTCCATGCCTTCAACCACTTCAGCGAACACGCAGTAACCCCAGCCTTGCAGGCTTTCGTCACGGAAGTTCAGGAAGTCGTTGTCTGCCACGTTGATGAAGAACTGGGCAGTGGCAGAGTGTGGCGCCTGAGTACGCGCCATCGCCAGCGTGCCTTTGGTGTTTTTCAGGCCGTTGTTCGCTTCGTTGCGGATGTCTGCTTTGGTATCTTTCTGCTTCATGCCAGGCTCAAAACCGCCGCCCTGAATCATGAAACCGTTGATTACGCGATGGAAGATAGTGTTATCGTAAAAACCTTCCGCGCAGTATTCCAGGAAGTTCTTCACGGTAGCCGGCGCTTTGTCATCGAAAGTTTTAATTACGATATCGCCATGGTTCGTCTGGAAAGTGACCATTATTTTCTTCCTGTCAAGGTTGTCGTCAGTATCAACTGCCACGCCAGCAAGGCGGCGAGGCATTTTTGTAGACGCTTCTTATATCACAATTTCCAATAACGCGTCAGTAACCGGACGGCAGTTGGCAACCGAGCGATGCACAAGTCAGAAAAATACGGCACAATAACCGGCTGGTTAGGTTACGTAGGGTCGCCATTTATGGTGACCGTATTAAACCAAATGCACATTTATCACGTTCGAATCCCGCACACGTAAATAAACGGAACCGTTCAATGCTAAAGATTTATAACACCCTGAGTCGACAGAAAGAGGAATTCAAACCCATTCATGCCGGTCAAATCGGTATGTACGTGTGTGGTATCACGGTTTACGACCTCTGTCATATCGGCCATGGGCGTACGTTTGTGGCATTCGACGTGGTGGCGCGTTATCTGCGTTACGTGGGCTATCAGCTGAAGTATGTGCGTAACATCACCGATATCGATGACAAAATCATCAAACGTGCCAATCAAAACGGTGAAAGCATTGAAACGCTGACCAACCGCATGATCGCCGAAATGCACAACGATTTCGCCGCACTCGGCATTCTGCCGCCGGATCTGGAGCCGCGCGCCACCCGTCATATCGATGAGATCATCGAGCTGGTCGGCACGCTGATTGAACGTAAGCACGCCTACGTGGCGGACAACGGCGACGTGATGTTCGACGTGTTGAGCGACAAAGATTATGGCGCGCTGTCGCGTCAGGATCTGGAGCAGCTGCAGGCCGGTGCGCGCGTCGAAGTGGCGGATGTGAAGCGCAATCCGATGGACTTCGTGCTGTGGAAGATGTCTAAAGCCGACGAACCGGCGTGGAATTCGCCGTGGGGCAACGGCCGTCCAGGCTGGCACATCGAGTGTTCGGCGATGAACTGCAAACAGCTCGGCACCCATTTCGACATTCACGGCGGCGGTTCGGACCTGATGTTCCCGCACCATGAAAACGAAGTGGCGCAATCCACCTGTGCGCACGATGGCCCGTATGTAAATTACTGGATGCACTCCGGCATGGTGATGGTTGATCGCGAGAAGATGTCGAAATCGCTGGATAACTTCTTCACCGTGCGCGATGTGTTGCAGCACTACGATGCCGAAACCGTGCGTTACTTCCTGATGTCGGGTCACTATCGCAGCCAGCTCAACTACGGCGAAGATAACCTCAATCAGGCGCGTGCCGCGCTCGAGCGCTTGTACACCGCGCTGCGTCATACCGATGCCAACGCCACGGCGGCGGGTGGCGAAGCGTTTGAGGCGCGTTTCCGCACCGCGATGGATGACGACTTCAACACGCCGGAAGCCTATTCGGTGTTGTTCGATATGGCGCGTGAAGTGAATCGTTTGAAAACCGAAGACAAAGCCTCCGCTGATGCGCTGGCGGCGAAACTGCGCCAGATCGCTAACGTGCTCGGCATTCTGCAGCAGGATCCCGAGCAGTTCCTGCAAAGCGGTGCGCAGGTGAATGACGATGAAGTGGCGGAAATTGAGCATTGGGTGAAAGCCCGTTCCGACGCGCGTGCAGCCAAAGATTGGGCGCAGGCGGATGTGGCGCGCGATAAGCTCAATGAGTTGGGCGTGATCGTTGAAGATGGGCCGCAAGGTTCCAGCTGGCGACGCAAATAACCGGAGAGGGCGAGAAATCGCCCTTTTTTATTATGGTGATTGAACAGATTCATATTCACGGCTTCCGCTCGGTGCGCGATCTTACGCTGCCGCTGCAGCAGCTCAACGTGGTCAGCGGCCCCAACGGCTGCGGCAAATCCAACCTGTATAAAGCGGTGCGACTGCTGCACGAAGCGGCGAGCGGACGCTTAGCGCTGGCGCTGGCGGAAGAGGGCGGCATTCAGAAAGCGATGTGGGCGGGCGGATTGCGGCGCGGCGATCGTCGCCACGATCCCAAGCGTTTGATCATGGCGGTGGTGATGGACGATATGGATTATCAGCTCGATATCGGTTTTCCTGAGCCGTCTCCGACTCTCTTCAGCCTTGATCCGCTGGTGAAAGAGGAGCGCATCTGGATGAGTGGTCAGCGACGTCGCCCTTCCTCGTGCATTTTGCAGCGGCAAAATCAAACCGCGTTTCTGCATAACGTCGAGGGTGAACGCGTGACCTACCCGGCGGTTTTGCACCCGGAAGAGTCGCTGTTTGGGCAACTGGGCGAACCGCATCTTTATCCCGAGCTTTCTCAGGTGCGCGAAAGGTTGCAGAAATGGCGCTTCTACCACGAGTTTGCCGTGTGGCCAGGTTCGCCAATTCGTGCGCCGCAGATAGGCGTGCGTGCGCCGATTCTGGCGCATGATGGCAGTAATTTAGCTGCCGCATGGGCGACTATTAATGAAGTCGGGCATCGCGAATTGCTGCATCAAGTGATGGCCGAAGCGTTCCCTGACACCGAATTTCACGTTGATGTGCAGAATGGACGTTTTCAGATGCTGATGTCTCGGCGTGGGATTTTGCGTCCGCTGGAGAGCGCTGAGTTCTCGGATGGCACGCTGCGCTTTTTGTGTTTGGTGGTGGCGCTGCTCAGCCCGCGTCCGCCAGCGTTTATGGCGCTGAATGAACCGGAGAACAGTTTACATGAAGATTTGTTGCCCGCGCTGGCGCGACTGATTGCCGAAGCCAGCCAGTTCAGCCAACTGTGGATCACCAGCCATTCACCGAAACTGGCCAAACTGATTGCGCAACATACGGCGGTGAATCATATCGAGCTGGAGCAAATAGAAGGGGAAACCCGCGTCTTGTAGGGTCGCCATTCATGGCGACCGCCACCTAATTACGCAACAACCGTAATCTTGAAACCAGCAAACTCAACCTTCTGGCCTTCAACAATCTTGCAGCGCTTACGCGTTTCAACCGCGCCATCGACGCGCACTTCGCCTTCCGCGATCACGGCTTTCGCCTGCGCACCGCTTTGCACCCAACCTTCGAGTTTCAGCAGGTCGCACAAATCAACGTGGGCATGTTTACCGAGAGAAAAACTGGCCATTATGCCTCCTCAATGTCGTGAAATTCTTCACACGCCGTCAGCGTGTTTTGGATCAATGTAGCGACCGTCATTGGACCGACGCCGCCTGGAACCGGCGTGATATACGAGGCGCGCTCAGAAGCCGCTTCGAACTCCACATCGCCGACCACTTTGCCGCTGTCGAGACGGTTGATACCCACATCAATCACTACCGCGCCCGGCTTGATCCAGTCGCCTGGAATAAAGCCCGGCTTGCCGACCGCCACCACCAGCAGATCGGCGTGCTCAACGTGATGACGCAGATCTTTGGTGAAACGGTGCGTCACGGTGGTGGTGCAACCGGCCAGCAGCAGCTCCATGCTCATCGGACGGCCAACGATATTCGATGCGCCAACCACCACGGCGTTCAGGCCGTAAGTATCGATATTGTAGCGCTCCAGCAAGGTGACGATGCCGCGCGGCGTACAAGGACGCAGCTTCGGCGCGCGCTGGCACAGACGACCGACGTTGTACGGATGGAAGCCATCCACGTCTTTGTCCGGCACGATGCGCTCCAGCACTTTGACGTTATCAATGCCGGCTGGCAGCGGCAGCTGCACCAGAATGCCGTCGATGTCGTTGTCGTTGTTGAGCGTATCAATCAGCTCCAGCAGCTCGGCTTCGCTGGTGGTGGCCGGCAGATCGTATGAGCGGGAGATGAAGCCCACTTCATCACAAGCACGACGTTTGCTGGCGACATAGATCTGTGAAGCCGGGTTTTCACCCACCAGCACAACTGCCAAACCGGGCGCACGTTTACCGGCCGCCAGACGCTGCTGTACTTTTTCGGCAACCTCAAGGCGCACCTGCTGCGCAATCGTTTTACCGTCAATAATTTTTGCTGCCATCAGAGAGGAAATCCATCTGTAGAGGGTTAGATCGGGGATGGCGCCTATTCTGTCAGAAGCGCGTGCGGCTGTCAGGTGGAGATTCGCCATCAACCCCGCTTTCCCGATTTTTCGCCGTGGCGCCCGCCCGCGTTAGCGCTTATGATGCCCGGCAGTGAATGAGATGGATGACGTGATGATTTGGTTAATTCTCGCCACGCTGGCGGTGGTGTTCGTGGTAGGTTTTCAGCTGCTGACGGCCAGCTCGCGCCATGCGGTGCAGGCGCTCAATAAACGGTTGCAACTGCCGCCGGTGCATATCGAATCGATGCTGTCGCTGATGGGCAAAGAGGCGGCAAAAGAGTTTACCGATTACATCGCGGGCGATAACGACACGCATCTGCACAATGGCGCGGCGGTGCTGCTGATTTGGCAGGTGCTGATTGTCGATGGCAGCGACGAAAATAGGCAGCGCTGGCATGGCATTTTGAGCCGGGCTGGGTTTTCAGCGTTGATTTCGAGGCAGCAGCTGTTGCTGGCGTTGGGGTTCTTGCGCCTGCTGGAGCCAGACAGCCAGGAACTGCATGCGCTGCGCGACCAGTACAATGCGCACTTCACGCAGCAAGGGATTGAGCTGGAAGGCGAAACCGAGCAGGGCGGGAATCTGGTGTCGATGAGCGAGTGGCGCAAGCGGCATTAAGGGGTTTTGGTTAATCTGGCAGCACTCCGCTTAAGTTCAAGGGCAAAAACGTTGACGCGCGAGCCGCTGGACGTATAATCCGACCCAATCACTATGCGCCCTTAGCTCAGCTGGATAGAGCACCGGCCTTCTAAGCCGTAGGTCACAGGTTCGAATCCTGTAGGGCGTACCAATTACTTTCAATGACTTACTCCAGCTTCAATCCTGCCTGATTTTCCCCTTGTGTCGTATTTGTGTCGTAACCTCCCAAAAGTGAGTCAATTTTGCGCGTTCTCCGCTAAATGATTCAGTGGCTACGCGCGTAACGACGAACCATCTCAATATTTTCGCATCCCCCCATTATGTTGATGACGAAGGTTATTAAATCATCAAGGATGTGCTCGATAGTGAAGTTGTTAATTGAAATCGATAAAGAGTGCTGAGGATATTATTTGGCAGTTATGGCGATTCACCACTAAAAAAATCATGAAAACGAAGTCATAAAATATGCTATCGAAATAATTTACAAACAAGTTGGGCTGATGGGGCATGGCAGTAATTGAGCTGTCAACCGCTAATTGAATTAATTCTATAAATCGCCCGCAGGCGGTTTCTTTATTAGCATTTCCCTATAACATCGCCGACAAAAGACTTTGTACCATCTAAATCATCGATGAAACCAGTTCTTGTCAATGTGTAAAATACCTTTTTATCATCATCAGAAATATTCCATGTTTCAACGGTGCGGCTCTGCCCATTAAGGAAGGTACCTAAAACTGACTTGCGATTGAGTCCAACGTAGTTAAGGTCGCTGTTTGTTACGGACGAGTGTTCTTTATCAGCAATTACATGAAATATTTTTCCTGAGAAGGCATCTTCAGAGTATCTATATGATTGTGATTTTATGGCGCTCATGCCATGAAGATTGCCGACAATCCAACAGTCCGCATATGAATTAAATACTGAAAAAGAAAATACGTAAGCTATTATTAATTTGAGTTTCATCTATTATATTTCCTGCTGAAAGTGTGGCGCTCACTGAAATAATGTTCTGTCGCGAGCACCGGCATCGTCTTACCCTTAGTTTAATGCTGCGTCGGTGAGCGCATCCGCTAGATAGAGACGGGTATGTTGAGCTGATTTCAGGCGGGATTGTAAAATGTCACAAATATCATTAAGTTGCTTCACTTTGTTAATAACCCGCTGTTGCTCTTTTATTGGAGCCAGAGGAAATATAAAGCTTCTAACTTTTTTCCCATTTAGCGCTGGCTGCGCCCCACCGTGTCCATCTCCCCTATGAGACAAATACTTACTTTTCGCCCAGATCCAAACATATTCTGGCTCGACAAACGCTTGATTGAAAACAAAAGCAGCAACATTTTGGTTAGTACATGCGTCAATGCCTAAAATTGCTGTCTGGCCTCGCGTTTTTCCTTGCCCTATAATTGCCATTAGTAAGCTTCCAGCTGGAATCATACTTGTGCTCGAATTTTTAAAACCCTCAGATGTTATTTTTTCTTTTGTATCTAAAATAACTTCATTGGCAACTTCCCCAGAGCTAACCCAAGGGATATCTCCATTCCAATATTTTTTTTCAGATCTATCCGGAGTACTTCCCAACCTTATATCAGCAAAATCCTGAACAACAATATTTAACCAAGAATGGGGTAATGTGGTGGGTTCGCCCAATGGTTCAACTGGAGGATGCTTTTTAAATTCACCTTTTTTTACCAGTTGCGTTTTTTCCTGCTCAATCCGTTTAAGCAGTTCAGAAGCCGGTTCATCGTTAGGATCTTGCGGCACCAGTTTACCCATTACCGCTAGTTGTAGAATGGTTTGCTTAAGCGCATCGATACTCGCTTCGGTAGTAAATAGCGTGTCGAAATGCTGGCTAATTCGCGCCCAGTTGTCGGCGAGTTCTTCAGCATTCTGGCTATCGCTCAGCGTTGCCAGAATGGTTTCCACCAATTGCTGATGGGCATCCAAGTTGGTGAGCGACTGCTGTTCCAGTTGGTCGCAGAAGGACATGAGTTCTGTAACTCTATAATTTATTCTTTCTTGTTCTGAACTTGAGGCTAAAGGGATGAGCAACTCATTAAATTTTGAAGTAGATATCCCACCAATTATACCCGTCATAAAGGATTCAAATTTTAAGAAGAATGACGGTGAAAGAAAATTCGAAAGAATATAAATGGGCTCAACTCCAGGATAACATTCATTTGCAAAGAGCTTATTTCCAAAGCAAATGTCTTGCGTTGTAATTCCACATTTTTTTCCTGCGCTACCTCCCTCGGCACAAATTAAAACCGCCCCTTTAGTTGCCACTTTAAAATTACCAGTGCCATGTGGAATTGCAATCCCATTTTTATAATCTAAATCCTCGAATCCATAACCAACATCTTTGGTTGCTATGAAAGGTATTCCTTCAGCATTAGAGTATTTATTCTCTTTTTCAGAAGAGCTGATGCTATTACCATTAAAAATATGAGCGATGTCTCCTAACCTCACCCATTCCCACCCCTCCGGCAACTCAAATGACTTCTCATCTTCACGAATATCCGGCAGCAGCTTCTGCTTTTTAATCTTCCCTTGCTTTACCAGCTCGGCTTTCTTGGCAGAAATGCGCTTTAACAATTCAGCAGCCGGTTCATCGCTCGGGTCCTGCGGCACCAGTTTTCCTCTTACCGCCAGTTCCAGAATCAGCTCGCGCAGTTTCTTAATGCCATAGAGGTCTATTTTGCCGTTACTGCCACGCCCTGCCGTGGAGCGGGTTTGCAGCGCAGAGGACCAGATATCGATATGGTCGGTGATCAGCTTCTCAACATTCATCAGTTCGCCCCCTTGTTGCCTGCCAGCGCAGCGCCAAGGATGTCGCGTAACTGATTACGTAGCCCGCTGATTTCTGCCTGTTGTGTCTGATACTGCGCCAGCAATTCATCCGGGTCATGGCTGATAATTTCGCCTTGATACGGGTTCTTGATATCCAGGTTGAAATTGCGCGCGATGATGTCGTCGATACTGACTTTCCATGCCTGGTTGCTCTCTTCACGGCTGGCAAAACCGTCGGCTTCATTGCCCCACCAATCGATTTCCGTCTGGAACTCTTCAAACTTCATTGGGCGAGTTTTGCTGTAATTCTTCACACCTTCTGGGTAAGGGTGTTCGTAGAACCAAATATCCTTAGTCGGCTGGCCTTTGGTGAAAAACAGAATATTGGTTTTAATACCGGTATACGGGTTAAAAACGCCGTTCGGCAAACGCACGATGGTGTGCAGGTTACAATCTTCCGTAAGCAGCTTTTTAATCTTGGTTTTAACACCCTCGCCAAATAGCGTGCCATCCGGCAGAACGACAGCAGCGCGACCTTGGTCCGCCAGTACTTCCACAATCAGTTGCAGAAAGAGATCAGCGGTTTCGCGCGTTTGCATTTCAGAAGGGAAGTTTTTCTCAATACCGTCTTCTTCTGTACCACCAAACGGCGGGTTGGTAACGATGACATCGAATTGCTCGTCCCAGGAAGAGAGCGGCTTACTTAGCGTGTTGTCATGGCGAATCTGCACCGGGACTTCAATACCGTGCAGCAGCATATTGGTGGTACAAAGCAAGTGCGGGAGCTGTTTCTTCTCAACACCGTGAATCTGCTTCTGCAGCATTTGGTGATCCTCGGTGTTGTGGACGTAATTATCTCGGATGTGATCAACGGTACAGGCCAGAAATCCGCCGGTGCCGCAGGCAGGATCAATAACACGCTCGCCCAATTTAGGGTCGATGCGATTAACCATAAAGCGAGTAACTGCACGTGGTGTATAGAATTCACCGGCGTTACCTGCGCTCTGCAGATCACGCAGAATTTGTTCGTAGATGTCGCCAAACAGATGGCGTTCATTACTGTCACCGAAATTGATCTCGTTAAGTTTATTGATCACCTGACGCAACAGCGTGCCGTTTTTCATGTAGTTATAGGCATCGCTGAAGGCTTCCCGCACCACAAAGCCTCGTGGATTTTTATCGCGCGGCGCAGTCAGGTTTTTCAGGGCAGGGAAGAGATCATCATTTACAAATTCAAGCAGCGCGTCGCCCGTGATGCCTTCTGCATCAGCTGCCCAGTTGCGCCAAAGATATCTTGCAGGAACAGGCAGACGATATTCTTCAGCATCCATTTCCAGCTCAAGCTCTTCTTCCTGAGTATCGAAAATTTTCAAAAACAGTAGCCATGAAAGCTGACCCAAGCGCTGCGCATCGCCATCCACACCGGCATCTTTACGCATGGTGTCCTGTAAGGACTTGATCACTGAACTGATAGACATGTTTGTTGCGGTTTCCGTAATAAAAAAAGTCTGCCACCGTGTATTTGCCACGATGACAGACATTGAAAGAGGATCAGGCCGAGCGAGGGGGCAGATCGTAGATTTCTTTTTCCAAATCGCTAACGGCACTCATGTAGCTTTCCTTGTCACCAAAGTTCTTTTTGATGATTTCTAAAGGGCGGCCCATGGTATCAAAAGGACGGAGCTTCAGTACCTGGATATCTTCGATTTCTTTCACGCCAGCATCGGCATATTTGTCGAGCAAGCTACTCAGCACCGCTTGCGCAGATTCAGAATACTTAGTGAAGTAGTTGCGCTTGCGTACGTTATCTGCGCGTTCACGGCGAGTGAGAGGCGGTTGTCCGTATACGACATGGCAAAGCATATCAAAGGGATCCAGATCTTTGCCGACTTCTTCCGTCAGTACATCCCAGATAATGCCTTGCTGTTCCAGCTCTTCGATAATGGCCTGCTTACGCTCAGCACCTTGCCAACGCTGAACAAAGTCATCTAATGATGCGCACTCTTTCATCAGCGTGCGGCGGGTGTAATCCTTGAAAGATTCGGTGACCAGCTTACCGTCAGCGTCGTAATACTGAACACGCTTAGATATCACGTTAACAGCCACACCTCTTACGTAAAACTTCTTGCGTCGTTCTTCGTCAGTTTCCGGCACTTCACCCTCAGGTTCCGCTTCCATTGCAAAGCCAGATGGATAACTCGGTGATGTAACTTCTGCGTGGTCAGTTTGACTACCGGCATCCAGCGCTTCGTCTTCTAGTTGTTCATCAAAATCGGAATCAGGATCGGCAACCTCTTCTTGCGTAGTGGTTATGACTTTCACTGGCAAGCCATCGAAGCGCTCATCTGCGAATAGCTCAGTCGCTTTTCGGAAATCCAGTATGGTAAACCACAGCTTGTTGTAGCGTTCATCGATGCGTGTACCGCGTCCAATGATCTGCTTGAACTTGGTCATCGACTGGATATTCTGCTCAAGCACTACCAGCTTACAGGTTTTTGCATCTACCCCAGTTGTCATCAATTCCGATGTTACGGTGATGACCGGATATGGCTTTTTCGGATTAATAAAATTATCGAGCTGGTTTTTGCCCTCAATCTCATCACCTGTGATGCGCATGATGTATTTGTCGTTTTCTTTCATTTGCGCGGCGTTGAGATTCACCAGCGCACGCCGCATCCGCTCTGCATGGGGAATGTCATTACAAAAGACGATAGTTTTATCCATTGGATTGGTGCGCTTGAGGTAATCCGTGATTGTTTCCGCTACCAGTTGGGTGCGCTCATCAATGACTAAGTTGCGATCGAAATCTTTTTGGTTGTAGATGCGGTCTTCTATCAACTCACCATTTTTATCGACTTCCCCTTTCGATGGACGCCAACCTTGCAAGTCTACATTGATATCGACGCGTACCACTTTATAAGGAGCGAGGAAGCCATCTTCAATACCTTGTTTAAGCGAATATGTATAAACCGGCTCACCGAAGTAATCGGTGTTTGAGACTTCATGCGTTTCCTTCGGTGTGGCAGTTAAGCCAACTTGTGTTGCACTGCTGAAATATTCCAATATTTCGCGCCAGGCACTGTCGTCAGCGGCGCTGCCACGATGGCATTCGTCAATTATGATCAGGTCGAAAAAGTCACGGGCAACTTGCTTATACGCCTTATCTTGCTCTTCAGGTCCAGTCAATGCCTGATATAGCGCCAGATGAATTTCATAAGCGGGATCAACCGTGCGGCCAATGATTTTTGTCATAGCCTGGCCGAAAGGCTGGAAATCGTTGATGCGGGTTTGATCTACCAGAATGTTACGATCGGCTAGAAATAGAATGCGTTTCTTATGTTTGCCTTTCCACAATCGCCAGATGATTTGGAACGCTGTATACGTTTTTCCGGTTCCAGTAGCCATTACCAACAATATGCGACTTTGGCCTGCTGAGATAGCCTCAAGGGTTTTATTGATTGCCTGAAGCTGATAATAGCGTGGTGACTTATCAGAACCATCATCATGGTAATCCTGGGAGATGATAGGCAACTGTTCGGCGGTATAACCTTTCCAGATACAGAACTTTTCCCATAACTCAGCAGGAGTGGGAAAATCATCAAGTGTAATTTCACGCTCCAGCTGAGTAGGGTGAGTTTTATCGTGAAAGATGAAGCCATCGCCGTTGGAGGCGAATATGAATGGCACTTCTAACAAAGCGGCATAGCCCAATCCTTGTTGCATGCCTCTACCGATTTCATGCTGGTTTGCTTTCGCTTCAATGACTGCCAACGGTATACCGGGCTTGTGATAGAGAACTATGTCGGCAGATTTCACTTTTTGGCGGGATGCTAACTTGCCACGAACGACGACTTTGCCATCTCGTAGCTTCACCTCCTGACGAATCTGCGTCATGTCATCCCAACCAACCGCTTTGACTGCTGGTAGGATGAATTTCGTTACGATGTCGGTTTCAGTCAGTTGAGCTTTGTTCACGCCAGCCATAGCATTTCCGGTTAGGTTGAGTTCATGAAAGTTTGATGATTTTTACACAAATCAGGCGTTTCGTTAATGCCTTTCACTAATACAATACGCGTTGGACATTTTTTACAAAACTAAGCCAAATTTAAAGCTGCTTATTATTTGAGGTTCATCAGCATCGAGCTTCTACGAGGCGCAATTTTACTATCGTGATGGATGGTACATTCCAAGATTGTAACTCTCTGGACGATTAATCATAAAAGTGATGTAGCATTTGCGTGTCTGTGCGCAAGTATCGGCTCTGCCAGTTTAGCTTCTGCTGTTGTTCTGTCTGAATAACAGCTTCCTCACGCAATTTTTGTTGCAGCCATGGAGAAAATGTTCTGTAAAAAATCCTTGCTCTCCTGAATTTTTCAAACTGGCTCATCATGAACAGAATCCAAAATACATTTAAACAATAGGCGGACATAGCGAGTGCAATGAAAAATACTTGTTCGTTCCCAGATGAGCTTTTAGCTATATCTGCAAATATAAACAGAGCAGTGAAAAGAGTCAGCGAAATGAAAGTGACGAATGCAAGTTGGTTACCCCTTAGCTTCTTATATCTTTTATTGTAATTATTAAACGAGTCGTTCTGAATGTCCTTGATGCAAGGGGTTTTAATAAAACCTTGGAAATCTCGGTCTTCATAGCTGATATTTCGCTCTCTGAGGAATGTCAAAAGTAGTTCGTTTATTTTTACCGAATACTGCATTCCTATTACCTCATAAAGTGCCTTAACAGCATTATCCGTGGCAGTGTTTATACTTTTTGCATAAAGATCGGAAATGCAGCTAAGCGCTTTTGCTCTTTTTTCAGTGATAGTGGCCTTCTCAGCATAATGAATGCCTGCCAATCTTTTTATAATGGGCCACGCGGATTTTATTAACCCAAGAATAAGTACGCCTAGAGATAACTTAAGAGGTTCGATGCTTATTAAAGTTGAAAGGTTAATTGTTGACTTCATTTCTTCCATTTATTCACTCTCAATGTTTATATTATTTAACATTATTTCTACGCAGTTTTCCGACTTTAATCCGCACCGTTTCCGTCATCGCACTCAGATTATCCTCCCTCAGCCCCAGCATCATGTTGTATCCGTTGAACAACCCGGCATCGCCCAGCCGCGGCACTGGCAATAATCTAGTGGGAATCGTCAGCCAAAACCGCAAATCATAGTCACAGCCCAAATAGGTGCGCAGCAGCGCCATTACATCCTGTCTGAGCTGTCCGTCAGGCATCCAACCCTTTGCCTAAGCAGGATCGTCTGTTGAAAGCTCAACCCGTGAGCAGTAATCAGCCACGCGGGTTTCATCGCCCAGTATCGGATTCTGATCAAGCGTCATGCCACTGTGCATTGCAAGCCGGGCGCGTTTTGCCACCGGCATCGTCACCGGATGGTGCGCTAACACCTCAACTTTGGTATTCGGTGCCTGGCTGTTGATTACCGCTGCGATGCCTTCAGCTGTGTGCGTGGTATGCAGTAGCGGTTTAAGTATCGCCAGCAGGCGTGATGACGGTTGGTCGCCGCTGTGGGTAATGCCGGTCAGCGCCATCAGGCTTTGCGACACCGTATCGGTACCGCCCGGCTCAAAGGTAGCCGGATAGCTGTATTTGCGCCAAATGCGGTAAAACTGCGTCATCAGCCGGTGATTGAAGATATCCAGAAACGCCGCCATCGCATCAGCTCCGTCACGCCCTTGGTTGATATCATCAATGATGCTGGTGGGCAGCGGCGAATCCACACCGTACAAACCGAAGAAGTTGGTTCTGACCGTTGGCGGCGCATCCGGATTATCGGCGTCAATTTCCGTGCGTTTTAGCTCCCCGGCGGGAAAGCCCAAATGCGGATTTGGACGAAATCGCACCGGATCACTCTCAGGTGTGCGGCCTGTGCCGAGGCGGCTGCCGGCCGTCTGCTCCAGCAGCTGGCAGAAGCGGTAAAAGTTGTACCGCGCGGTCTGGTCATTGCCGTTATCGTCCAGCCAGAACGGTTTGTTGTTTTCGTCGCTCACATCAGCACCCTGTCAATGCGTCGCTCCGGCCAGGCCCACTCGGTGCCCGAAGCGGTCAGCAGCACCGTCAGCTGGGTAAAGCGCACAACGCTGGCGTACTGCGTCAGAAACTGCTCCAGCAGCTCGCAGAACAGGCGGGCATCGCCAGTGCCGCTGAACTGGGTTTCATCGAGCGCCACGCGAATACGCACGCCGTGCCAGTGATAGGAGGCGTTATAGTCCTGACGCCAGCTCACGTGAAGAATACCGCTGATGCGACGACGGTTGTTATCGTCATTACTCCAGTCAAACAGCGTCAGCACCGCTCGGAGGCTTGCAGCGTCGTTAATCATCTGGCTCAGGGCGCGCGGATGCAGCAGCGACATCACATGCCACTGATACAACTGCGTGGTTGGCGGGTAATAAGGCATAGAAGGGGGATGACGCGTTGTGCACTGCAACGTCAGGTTGCCGGTGACCGCGCTTCCATCAAATACGGCTTTCTCCAGCGCCATACGCGGATAGTTACCATTGGTGCAGGTGATGTTCATAAACAGCGTGGCATCATCCTCGACCCGATCGGTCTCGCTTTCATCGCCGCCCAGCATCAGCAAGGTTTCATAAAGACCGCTGACACCACGCCAGATGCGCGTATGGAAATATCGCGCCGGCCAGGACTCTTTGCGTTGCAACATGCCACTTTTTTGCCGGAAATGCCGATACGGCACATAACGCCGCTTATCCAGTGTTTCGCTGGCGGCGACTTCATCAACACTATAAATCTCAGTGTGCCGATCGCGCAGGCGGTGCGGACGCAGACGATAATCGAGCACCGCAGGCTTCACCTTTAGCGGCTCGGCGTTCAGCGTAAACAGGTTAATCACCGGTACGCAGTGAATACGCAGCGCGTCCGCCGGTAGGGAAATATCACGCGGAAGTGGCTGACTAAGGTGAATATCGAGAATCACCTCGCGGCAGCTTTCGTTGAAGAGAAGTGTGTTGAGCCCCGAAAGAGTAAAGAAGGCGTAGCGAGCCGGAAAACTAAAATATTCCAGCAGCGGGCGCACTTCACCGCACAAGGCTGGGCTATCGCTTTCCGGCCAGACCGATTGCCAGTGCTGTTGCCAGCGGGCGCGGATGTCGCCACTAAATGGTTTTGGATCCCAATTATCGCTCTGCGGCTGACGAACAGTAATTCTTTCAATTTGGTTGGTTAGAGCCTGATACATCATCGACTGCACCGGGCGATCTCCGTGGATGTAGAGCGGAATATCGCTGAGATCGATTTGGCTCGGATCGGCCTGAGGGCTGAGTGTAAACCGCAGGGAGATCATCTGGTGTCCATCAGGATGGAAGGGCGTCGTTATCTCGCCCAGCGTCAGCGGATGCAATTTCAGCGCATCGGTCGTGCGATACGGGCAGCATTGGCCAGTGATATCCATCGGTCGGGTCAGCAGCGTTGTGCCTGCCGGCAGCACCGCATCACGAACCTGAGCGACTATATCGGGCGTAAGTTCCACCACTGACATTGATGGCAGCGTGCGGTTCACCACGGGCAGCAGATGCCCGAGCAGCGGCTCTGTTAGCTCCGGAATATCGTCATCAATCTTACGACGCATCTGCGCCATCATCAGCGAGAAGCCCTGAAACAGTTGCTCGACCGAGTCATCCATCTTCAGAGATTTTCCGTCTACACCCAGTCGCCGTCCCGCCTCAGGATATTCCTCAGCAAACTCCTGCGCAGCGGCTTTCAGATAACGCATTTCGCTATCGAAATATTTTAGAAAATCATGATCGTTCATTGTTCACCTACTCAACCAGCGTAAGTGCCAGAAAACTCACTGAGCAGAGTGAAACCAACCACAATAACAGCAGTGAGATCATTGCCCGGTAAAACATGACTCTTGTTCCGTGCAGGCGATCTGCCAGAGAACGCGGGCGGGCAAATTTTTTCGGCCACAGCTGCGCCATGCCCCGGTCAAACTCAGCAAGGTCGTCTTCGTTGTTGAGCAATGCGAAGAGCCGTTCATCAAGCCATAAACGCCAGCAGTAGTAGTGTGTGATGAAGAACAACAACATTAACGGCAGACTCAGCGCGGAGTAAATAAGGCTGAGTATCAGCGCCAACGGCGGCAGTGTCAGCGCGGCAAAGTAGCGCCAGCTTGCCAGATGAATTTGCACAATTCGGTTGGTCATCATGATGTCTGACATAGCTGTTCCTTGCTGAAGGCTTCCAGGATTTCAATGTGTGCAGGGGTGAGAACAATCTGCGGGCGTCGGGAATGGATGAATTCAACGGCCTGAGCGACAGACGTTGCGTGCCCTTCCGCCAGCAGCCACGCCGCAACCACCGTGGCACTGCGCGATAAACCCAGCGCGCAGCAAACCAACACCTTGTCACTTTCCCGGTGCAGTTGCTGAAGCTGTCTTACCGCAGTGCACAAAGGCTCAATGTCTGGCACCAACAGATCCATTAGCGGATAGGCCAGCCATCTCTGTGCGTTCCGGTTGCCTTTATGTAATTCTGCGGTCAGATCAAAAACTGCCAACTCTTGCTGCGCCTTGTCCGGAAACCTGCCCAGCGATACGCCAGCGGCAATCTCATTACTTTGCGCGGTATGCCGGGAAAACCAGCAGCGGGATATCCTCACGCCTGTCAGATAGGGTAAAAGCAGCAAGCGTGCGGAGAGTGGTAAGTTGCCGCAACGGCTTTTCTGGAATACCGTCACGCCCAATCCGGCATAGCCCGCAGCCACTGCCAGCAGCGCCATGGCAGGCCACAGCAGCAAATAACCACAGGGAATCGCTGCGCCAGCCAGTAAAAACAGCATTCCACCCAGGCAGTATTTACCCGCAAGACGTCGCGCGTGCAGAGTTGGCCGCTGCCAGCGCCATTCGCCTCTAATCGGAATCAGGTAGCTGATGATCACCGCGACCACAATCCCGCTAATGACATCGATAAAATGGTGCTGCCAGGTGGTCAGTACGGAGACAGCAATCAGCAGGAACCAAGCGCCCGCAACGATTCTCGCATTGCGATTTAGATGCTGGCGAAAGCGCAGCCAGAGCAGCCAGGTCAGAATGATGTGCAGCGAAGGCGCCTGGTTATAGGGCAAATCAAACTGTTCAAGCTGGCGGAACAACCAGCCGAACGCACCCTGGGTTTCCGGACGTGTGAAGGTAAACTTCAGCGGGAAAAGTAAAAATGCTGCACACGCCACCAGCGATGCCGCAAGCAGGCGATAGCCGTGACGCATCAGCTCTTGTCTTGATGTGCAGATGAACAGTGAAATACCGTAAAGCAGGTCGATGCTCCAGTAAGGCACGATAGTCCAGGGAACAAACGGAATCGAACGTTCCCAGGCAAATACCAGGCTTTCCACATCATCGCGGGTCGCGGTGTAGGTATTCACCTGCCCGTAGCTGAGAAAAAACAGGGGTCCCAGCAACATCAGCCAGCAAAGCCCCTGTTTCCAGGGGCGAAAAGGGCGTTGTGTCAGCAACGATTCAGTCATGCTATTTTCTTACCGCCAGCGACACGGTAAAGATGCCAAACTCATCGATCAGCTGATGGCATTTCTCAAATCCAGCTTCTTCGACCAGCGTGTCCATCTCTTTCTGGCTGCGTACGCGCATCAACCAGGGAATACCGTTCTGGTGGCTGGTTAAGGTCCATGCGATGGTTTTCAACTGCGGATGCCACGGTTGCCCGGTATAAACCAGCACGCCACCCGATGGAATGGCTGCTGCCAACCCGGCCAACGAAGTTTTGATTAATTGGTTGCTCGGGAACAGTTCATACAGGCCGGAGACAATGCCCAGCGTCGGCGCAGGCGCGAGTGTGGCGAGCGAGTCATAATCAAAGGCATTGCCTTTTTTAAACTGCGCGAGGTGGCCTAATTGACGCGCTTCAATCATCGCCTGGCCTTTTTCCACATTCAGATCGCTGTAATCGCGCAGCAAGATGCTCTCAATTCCCGGCTGTTTCTCTAGCGCATCAAGAACGTAGCGGCCATGTCCGGCGGCTATGTCGACCACGCGAACCGGCAAATTGTGCTCTTGCAGTTTTGCGACGCCCTGCGCAATCACCTGCTGGATATTTTCTTTGCGCAGGCGAATGCCGCGCCAGCCAATGCTGTTGAGGTACTGCCTGTCGATGATACGGCCAACAATGCCGGTACCTTCAGGCGTGTTGCGGTAGACATAATCCAGCGTGCTGCCAGAGTCAAAACCGGTTTCATATCCCAGGCGCATGCCTTTAGACAGCCTGCCAATGGTTTTCATGCCAAAACTTAATGAAGCGTAAGACATGCCTTGTAGTGAGCTGCGCTTAGGTGGTGCCTGCAATTCACGGTACGCATCAGCGCCCGGACTCCACTGCTCTTCATGGCTGTAATCGAAGGTGTAAGGTGCAGCGTGGTATAGCTGTTCGATAAACGCCTTCATTTTATCGAAAGCAAGCTGGCGATCCTTTTCACCCAGCGTGTCGTGATAAAAACCTGGCAGAATATGCTGCTCTTTAATGGCGCTACGCAGCCCCTGATAGAATTTTTTCTGCGGTTTGGTGTGCACCACAAAATCATCGCCGGATATCAGCAGCTGTGTTGGCACGGTGATGGCGGCAGAGTCAGAAACAATGCGCTCCGCCGTTTTATACAGATCCAGCAGAATATTCACCGCAATCTGACGGGTGATGAGTTTATCCTGCTCAAAGCTGCGAATGCGCTCTGGGTCGTGGCTGAGAAATTTCCCTTTGACGTAAGAGTTCACATAAAACAGACCGCGAATACGTTGCAGTAAACCCAAACCCGCGCGAGCGAAAGGCACATACAGCTTCACCTTAAACGCTGGAGAGGCCAGCACCATACCGCGAATTTTAGGCGCGTAGTCATGCACCCAGGTAGCAACCAGCACCGCACCGACGCTTTGCGCAATCACAACAATATCTTCAATGCCCACCTTGGCTTGTTCAGCCACAAAGCGAACAAATTCATCGACGTCCTGCACTGAGCGAGCCAGGCTTGGGCTGTAACCTCGCTCTCCCGGCGAATGTCCGTGTCCACGCGCATCCCAGGCGTAAAAATGGGCATCTGGCATCAGCAACTCATCGACAACATGCTGCAAACGTCCTGAGTGCTCATGCCCGCGATGAAATAGCACAATCACTTTTTTGCTCTGCGCATCCTGCGCGGGCCAGTGGCGAAAATAGAGTGATTCACCGTCGCTGGTTGAAAATGATCCTTCCTGAAATAAACGTGCTTCCTGGCTCATGATGATTTCCTTATGGCTTGCTGTTGTAATTCGACAAAACGATTTAATAACGCGCTTTTAAATTCGGCCTTGTTGTCCTGATAACGCAGCGGATCATCGATATAAATATCGATAAAGAACGGCACCGGTATTTTCTGACCTTTACCCATTGAGCGATCCAGCCCGTGCATATAGACCGGAATGATGGGCACATCCGGGCACTGCTGGCTGAGATGCCACAGGCCAGATTTAATTTCTGACAGTTTCCCCGGCTCGCCGCGCGTGCCTTCCGGGAAAATAATCACGATTTTCTTTTCCGCCAGTGCATCGACGCAGGCCTGCAACGGATTAGCCTGATGCGCCCCGCGATATACCGGAATGATGCCAATCACCTTGAGTGCAAACCAACCAACCACTTTGTTTTTTAGGAAGTAATCAGCCGCAGCCACCGGCTGTACATTCACCAGTGTCGAGAGGGGGAACAAGGTGAACAGCGTCAGTACATCCAGATGGCTGTTGTGGTTCGCCACAATGATCGCAGGGCCTGTTTTCGGTAGCTTCTTGCGGTTGGCAACGGCGACACCCAGCCAGATCCACACCACCGGATAAGCGATGCAAAGGGTAAAGAGCCAGCGCAGCATTCGGTTCATGTGCGCCTCCTACACGTAGAAGTAGTAATAGAAGTGGAAGAACAGCGGCGCGGTGTAGATCAGTGAATCAAGTCGATCCAAAATGCCACCGTGTCCGGGCAGCAATTTGCCGGAATCCTTCACACCAAAATCGCGCTTGATCGCCGACATCACCACATCGCCGCAAAAGCCGCTTGCACCAATTATCAACCCAGCACCCAGCGAGTGGAGATAGCTCATCGGTGTCAGCAGTGGACCAAGAATCACGGCCAGCAACATGGTGGTAAAGATGCCACCCAGCAAACCGGCCAGCGTCTTATTCGGGCTGACGTTGGGCGTCACGCGAATCCTGCCCAGCGATTTTCCCCACAGATACTGGGCAATATCATTCAGCTCAGTCAGCGCAACGAGGAAGAACACCAGCAGCGCACCAGCGCTGGCGTCGGCACCGGGTAAAGTCATCAGGTAGGCAACGTGGCTCAGAGCGAACACGGTGGTCATCATGCCCCAGTGCATCACCGATGCAGAGTGCAGAAAACCTTTGGTATCACCGGCAATCACCATGCGAGCGGGCAGGAACAGGAAGATGTAAACCGGGATAAAAATGATGAACATGCCGTACCAGGCCATGCCGGTCCAGAGATATTGCACCGGGATAGCGGCATACATCCACAGCAGCGGCATACTGTCAGAACGCCGCGTGGGTGCTAGCGTCAGATACTCTTTTAACGACAGGAAGCTGATGAAGCCGAAAAAGGTTAGCGCCAGCCACTTCGGCGACAGCATTGCTAACGAGAACAGGCAGATAATGACCCACCAGCTATTAACGCGCTGCTGCAATTCCACCCAGTTGCGTTGTGGGCGGCACTTTCTCAGCACAAAAATAATCAGCGTTGCCAGAATGAGAACGCCGAAGATACCGCCCAGGCAGTAATAAAGCACGTGTCTGGAATCAGCCATTTTTCGCCTCCATCGCATTGCGGCAGCGATTCAGGCTGGTCCAACACAGCAACAGGGAGGCAATAGCAAACAGTGCGTCAGCGTAGCCGATATACTGCGGCCACAGCGCAATCACCAGGCCAAGAGCACCAAAGATAAATGCGCGGTCACTTTTGCCCAACGGACCACGGTAGCTACGGATGCCGTTCAGCGTCTGGCACATCACACCGCAAAATTCGCTCAGCCAGGAAAGTAGCACGACCAGCACAACCAACCAGTGAGAGATGCCTGTAACAAAGGCAAAAGCGAGGTAGAGTGCGGCATCGGAGATAATGTCACCCACCTCGTTGAGGATCGCCCCAAGGGTGGTTTGCTGATTGAATTCCCTGGCTAACATGCCATCAATGGCGTTTAACGCCATGCGGAAAAACAGGAAAACGGGCAGGGTGATAAAAAAGCGTGGGTCGGGGAAACACATCAACAATGCGCCCAATACCACAGAGGTGAGCATGGCAAACAACGTTACCTGGTTCGCAGAGATACCCTGCGCATGTAACCTGACGACCAGCGGTCTTAATAAATTCTGAAACTTCGGTTTTATTTCGTATAGCGTCACTTTGTGGCTCCTGCCGTTTAATTGAATAGTTACTTCAATAATTCCAAATTCAGGGTGTTATCCCTTACTTCAATCGTGCGTGGTGAATCCGGATCAAGCTCCTCACGGCTCAGCACCCGTTTCCATGTGCCGCGCTCTCTGTCCGGTTGGCGGAACAGGCCCACGACCGCGACATACTGCGCCTGCTTCTCCATTGGCATATCCAGACTGACGCTTTGTCCCGGCATGACGCTGAGCTGCCGCTGCGCCACCAGACTCTCTTTCAGCACCCGAACTGGCTGTGCCAGCAGGCTGCTGTATTCGGCGTCATCGAAACGTTGACGTGTGCTGAGTTGCAAAATATTCAGACGCAAGGGCATCGACTGCTGGGCGTCGTCCTGATTGATCGCTATACGCGCAGTGAAGGTCAGGTGCAGGGTGTTGACCTGGCGATAAAACACGGCATCAGCAATGCTTGCTGTGCCCTGTTTGGTTTTTTGCCACGCGCCACAGCTGCTCAGCAACGTTGCCGCGAGGCAAATCAGCAATACATGGGCGAAACGAACCCTCATTGTTCGCCTCCCTGATACGCATCTTCATTCTGCGTTGCGGAAATAAATATCCGTGCAGGCATGCGAAAGCCGCGTAACTCGAGTAGCGCCAGCGGGCCGCTGCCGAGCTCCGTGCGAATCTGATAGTTCAATGCCAGCCCGTCCGGCGTCGGCCAGAGAACACGATAAATGTTGCTGCCCAGATCGGTGATGCGGGCTTTATCCAGCAGGCGGATCAGGCCCCAGCTTCCAGGGTGATCGGCATAAATGCGGGTTCCGGTATGGGTGCTGCGCCAGGTCAGCGTGGTTTGTGGTTGCCAGCGGTTGTCTGGCCAGTTCAGCGTTTGCCAGCTCTCTTCCTGGTTAAAATATTGCAGCTTCTGGCGATCCACCGTCAGCTCAGATTCCACCACGTCGCGGGAAGGTTTTGCCATCATCTGAAAATGCAGCTCCACATCTCCCCGGACAAATGCGGTGTTGGCGATGTGCGTCAGTTTATTCAGCGCGCTGAGAAAAGCAGGATCGAATGTCAGTCCCTGGCTGTTCATGGCATCCGGCACCCAGCGATCGCCTTCGAGCCGTAGCAGGCCACCGAGGCGACTGTTAACGAACTGCACGATACGTCCGGTGTCGGTTCGCATAAACTGCGCTAAATGCGGTAAGGAGACGTCGCTTTGTCGGTTAGCAAACGGGTAGCGGTCGGCAAACGATTGATCCCACGGAGTGACAACATCGTTCTGCCACTGGCTGTTAATGCTCTCAGCGGTCGGGCTGAGCACCTGCTCCCACGCCTGCACCATCGGTTCGACAAATACCGCCTGACCAAACCCGCTCCACTCCTGTCCGAGGCTGGCGGCAATCAGACTGCCGTAATCGCGGGTCTCAGTAAGATCAACGGCTTTGCCCTGAAACACCGTCAGTGCTAACGACTGCATCATGGCCTGCGGATCCGGCGCGTTGGTTACCTGCTGCAGTCGCAGACGAACACGGGTGACACGCGTCAGTAATGTTGGCAGGCTGAGGCTATCTTTAGCCGCGGCGCCGGTATCGGTCAGCGCCAGCAAAGGTCCAAAGGCGTCATCCATTGGGCCACGTGCACCTTGTGGTCTGGCGATGGCCCTGGTTTTGTCGCTGCTGAGCAGATTCTTTGCAGAGCTCACCAGCGAATCGGTCAAATCGCCGCCTGTTTGCCCCGTCCGGCCCTGCACATTCAGCGTGTTCATCAGTGCAATCAGAGGTGACTGGCGTATATCAGCCAGCAGGGTTAACTGTTCAATCGATTCCGACAGGCTCTCTGCCCGCTGCCATTGCAGGCTGTTGAGGAATTTCAGCCAGGCTCCGGCGTAATCGGAGAAGTAGCGATCTGTCAGCCGCGCTTGCAGCGTTTCCGGAGAGAGAGCATTGTTGCTGGCAGCTTTGTTATCACTCAGAACCCAGTCGATTTCATCGCGCCGCACTTTAGCCGCTTGCTCAATCGCCGGTTGCACTGCCTCTTCCCACGCTTTGCGGGTAAAGACGCCAGGCACGGTTTCATCGGTATCGAACAACCTGCTGCTGTCGGTGCCGCTGACCATCTCAATGAGCGTCATATCAGCATAATCACGGGACACCTGCTCAATGAGCTTCTGATAGCGCGAAGTCTCCGCATTGCTGGCACCAATCTGACGCAGCAGCGCTGAGCGCATACTGCTGACCAGTCGCATATCCGGTTGTAACTGCCACTCTGGGTGCGCAGGCAGATTCGTCATCATAAAGGCCAGCATAGCGCCGCCATTGTTGCGCCAGCTGGCGTCCTGAATGCCATCACGCAGTTGCCAGACCTTAATAACCGTGGTGCTGAAAAACGCCGGATCGGATTGTTCGGGATGCGCCAGCATCAGGTACGCCTTGAGCAGGTCATACATGCTTTTGGCCTCATCGGCCCGCAGCGGGCTGTCGGGCGGCAGGTTACGCCAGCCGCTCATCAGCGTAGTCAGGCGCTTGACGGATGCATCACGCAGCAGCGGCATGGCCGCCTGCTGCCATTGTTGCCACAGAGAATCCAACAGTGCGTCATTCTGGCTGAGGCCAAAACGCATAGACCAGGGCGCACCGTATTGCTGACGATGCTGCAGACGCTCGATCTCTTTTTGCAGCTCGCGCAAGGCGAAAAGTTGCTGCTGCAGCGGCTGACGGGAATCTGTTGCGGCGGCGGCAAGCTGCTGATCTGCTTGTATAAGACGAACATTGGCAATCCAGGAAAACACCAGGCAGGCGATCCACATCACCAGCAGGCAGGAGCAGATCGTCAGCAACGTTTTCCGCCATGAGGCAGCGCTGGTTACCGGCCTGCGCCAGCGTAGCGCCAGTAAATCCAGCCAGGCTTTTCCCGGCTGCCAGGCATGACGCAATGAAGCGCTTCCGGTGGTCTCCGGCTGGCTGAGTACCACGCCAGCCAGCGGCAGCGCCCTTGCACCTGTGGAGAGCTGCGACAAGGTTCGTGTCAGGCGATCCGCTCCACCGCTTCGCAGCGCGTGCGCCAGTTCCAGTAAGAAACTGTGCTGGCGATTACGCTCAATATGCTGCATGCCGCGCTCAACCAACTGGTGCTCAAGATCATCCAGCGACTGACGGTAATCGTCTGCACTGTCACCTTGCGCGATGGTAAATCCGATCCCCTGCGCGGTGGCGCCGGGCAGAGAGGGCGCGTGAATCTCCCACAGCCACAGCGGGATATCCTGGCCCAACAGGCTGTAACGCTTCTGCATCTGGCGAGCCGTGGTATCCAGCACATCCTGAGTCATTTCCGCTTCTGCGTTCACAACCCAGATCACCGCATCTGCCAGCTGGCGGCGAATTTTACGCAACGCCCGCAGCTGTGTGGGTAGCGGATCTTCCTGCGGGCTGCCGTGCCAGAGCAGCAAGGTGTTATGCCCCTCAAGCCAGTGCTGAGTTGTCAGGCCAGGGATACTCTGTTCAACCAGATGCTCATCGCCGACCACCAGCAGGATGCGTACCCGGATGCGCCAGTGCCACCGATACTGGTAGCGTATCTGGGTGATAACGTCCTGTACCCACTGATATTCTGCAGGACGCTGTTTCTGCGAATCTGCTGCGCCTGTTGCTTCACGCGCATTGAGTCGCACCAGCCCGCGCCAGGCGAGAATAAACAGTGGACAGAACCACAACAGCGCCAGCCAGACCATCAATGACCAGAAGGCAATCTGGCGCGGCACAGCCTCCGGCAGGTCAATGCTGCTGCCTGCGAAGTAATAGAGTCCTGCGCCAGTCAGCACCAACAGGGTTACGACAAGCAAATAGCCACAAACCAGCCAGAACAACGAGTGCCGGGGATTAGTGCGGGAGGTTTCCACGGGGAATACAAACTCCTGTAGTGTATTGAGATTCCATTTCTGAGGCGATCCAGCCGCAGGACTGGCCGTTGAGCGCCGAGAGCAGCGCCAGCGACCGTAACGTAAACGGTGTTATTTGTCCGGCATGGCCGAGCCATGGGGCAAGTACGTGATCCAGCGCGGACCAGCCGCCATCCAGCAACGCTTCCATTGCAGGGACATCTGCCGCGATCACCGTATCCGGCGTATCACTTAATCCGGCATAACGGGAAAGCTGTGCGACGGCCAGAGTCGCCGTTTCACCCAACGCCGGTTGCCAGCGCTCCGAACGATGCATCAACGCAGTCCCCTGCACCGAGCAGAGCCAGGCAAAGGCGGCTTCTCCGGCAACCTGGGTGCCATCAGATAATCCTTCGCCACCTCCGGCACACAGCAGCAAAGTCGGAGCTGTCTTGGCGAAGAGATCGATAACGTTATCTGCGCCATCAATCGCACTAAGCCGCATGGTTTCTTCAGGCATAACCATGCCCGCTGCCAGCAACTTTTCGCGAAAGGCGAGCAGACTTGGGTCATCACCCAGCCAACAGAGATGCGTGATCGTGCGTGTTTCACCTGACTGACGCACATGCGCCACCAGGCGATTGGCGAGATAAGTCGCCAGCATGACAGGACGACTGCGCGCGCTGTTCAGCACCCGTGGGCAACGCAACTGAGCGTAACCTTCTGCGTTGATGTCCGGTTGCGGGGCGTCTGCTGGGTGCGACAACAGCGCCAGATGTTCGGATGCGTCTTCTCCGGCTGGCGTCACCAGCAACACAGCTTCTACCGGCAACGCGTGGCTGCGTTTTCGCCACCACGCATCCAGCGCCAGTGAGGTTTCTGCATAGTACGTCTGGCTGTTATCGGTGGATTGCAGCCATACCAGCCAGCGCAGCGTCACCGCCAGCAACCAGCACAGCAGCGGCAAGACCAGCGCCCAGAACCAGAAAAGCGGCGAACGAGTCGGCTTTCCCTCAGGCCACAACAGCATGGTGGTCATCGCCGATATAAACAGCAGCATGGGCAACGCCACCCACCAGCGCCGCCAGCGGGCCGGGTAAATGGTGGCGTAATCGGCATAAACCGGCGGTTGTTTCATCCGCAGACATCCATATCCGGCAGGGAACTGACCAGCGTACAGCCGCAGGCACATTTATGCCCATCCAGCGCCACCGCTTTACCGTTTACGGTGCTGTTGGTTGCTCCCTGAATAAGGGTGGTCATGCCGTGCTCGTTACATTTCGCTTTGTCATTGACGCAGGCCACCGGCTTGCCAAACGCGTCAAAACTCCCGCTGAGCACTTCACCACCGTAGGGTTTGAGCGTATCGCCTACGCGCACCAGTTTTTTAAGTGTCATACCACTCGCGCTCCCGAGGATTTCAGCATATCAAGGGCAGAGGCCATCATGGCCTGATGCTGTTCGCTCACCACACTGATGCGAGCCTGGGCAACTGCGGCGCCTGGTTGGGTGGTTGCTTTTGGTGGAGTGAGTGTTTGAACGACACCGGTCGCCATATCCTTCACTTTATAGGTCACATTGTTATAAGCGGTTTTTGGCTCGATAAAATAGATGACGTTATTGGAGGTTGGCGCGGCGTTGATTACTTTGCCTTCAACGGAAATCAGGCGAAGATTCTTATTGGTCTGGTTGCCGCAGTAAAGCATGCGATAGCGGAAATAACCGCCCCAGGGTTCACGTCCAGCCAGTGCACTTTGCATAAACCAGGCGCGGGAATCGTGAATTTGTTCATCGTAAAGGGCTAACAAGTCAGCACGCGGTTGAGTACGAATGCCGTTGCCCAGCTTGTCGATAAACAATTGCGGATAACGACGATCGCCATCGGCTTTCATCTGCTCGTATTCCGCTTTTTCATCATCACCGTTGATCAGAAATACGGCATGTTTCGGGATTACATCCAATGCAATCTGTATGGTTTTATCCCACCAGTTTCCATTAATATCCCGGCCCCAATCTTTATAATCATGCTGGAATTCACGGGCCGCTTCGCGTAGCTGATATTGTGCGTTGGTAGGATCTAAATCGGGTTTGCCCTGTAAACTTTCGTCCAGCGGCAAGCGGCTCTTTTTGGCCTCTGCTCGTCGTAAGTTAAGCGCTTTTACCGCTGCTTTATGGTCTTTCGCTTCTTTTTTAAGCCCTTCAGGAGTTAGCTGGGGTGCTTTATTAAAGAAACTGTTGGCAAACTTATCCCCCTGAGGAAGCATGCTGCCGTGAGCATAACGACCAATACGCCACGCGGTGATCCAGCCAATCTGATCGATAAGCGCGCTTTCAAGTGTCTGAGAAAGTTGATAGGCACGATAACCTTCTGATGTATCTCCCGCCACTTCGCTGCCTTGCAGGGTGGTGTTGAGCAGGGTTTGACGCCAGATGTTGAAGCGTTTGGTTAACATAGGTGCAACAGCAAACTCAGTAACCGAATCACCAGACATAACGCGTGATGGAGATATGTCTTTAATTAGTAAGGTTATTGATGAGGGGTGTACCAGCAATGGAGCGCCGGACTCGAATGCCGCAGCATACATATCGTGAAGAACGATTTGCGATAGAATTTCACCCGTGCCATTGCATGATTTTCCCTGATCCCCTGGAGGATAACCGCCGCCAACATCTGAGTGCATCCCAGGATAAATGACCTCCTGAGTATTGGCCGGGTAACTGCCATCAGGGCGGCGAACTGAGTCAAGAGGGAAGCATAAGCGCTGTTCGTGTGCGGCAACGAAATGTCGGCAACACTTAATCAATCCAGGGAATTTACGCTCATCAGGTAATTGCTGGCTATTATCCGCCCAACCCATATGACCTGCAGCACCCGGCATAATATGAGCAGCCCCAACAGACGCCACCGTATCCAGTAATCCCAGAAACTCAATACTGATCGGTAAACCAGCAAGTTTCAGAGGATTGTTTTTAAACCTGGGGTCCGGTAACTGGGTTAACCAATTAATAAAGGCTCGTGCTTCAGCAGCTCCGCGAGAAAAACCGTAGATAAACAACTTTATGCCCAGAAGATGAGGCTGCTGGGTTTGCGCTGCCTGGCCTTCTAACGCCTTTAACAAGGGGTTAATCGCATTACGTCGATTCACTTCCCCTGAAAAAGCTCCGCGAGCCTGCATATTGGGCAGCATTCCTTTAGCCAAGCCATCATCAAGGCGTTTACCCCCTTTAGTACCGGCATAAGTCAACGCATCCACTAATCTCAGCAACGCCCAGTTAATTCGATCCTCTCCACCTGCGGCGAAAGCCAGACCATCGTTGCTGTAATCCATTTCGCCAATTTTTGGGAATGGCGTGCCAACACCAGGAATGTAATAACGAAAATAGCCTTCACCATCAGCATTTTGATATGTCGCATGATACAACTTTGCGATATTGGTCGGATGCGTTGGTTTAGCTACACGCGTATCGTTCTCTTCATTATTTCCCGTGCCATCGAAAAATAAACTGATATGTAGGCTTCTACAGCAAGGGACGACGCCTTTCTTCCCAGTTTCTTCGCCAAGGGTGGCTCGATAATCAATTTCTTCTTGAATCTGCTTTTTATAATTGGCATTAACTTGCGCTTCCCTAAGCGACAAACGACCACTGTCAGGGAACTGCGGTGGTGCAAAACATGGCAGTGCTAAACTCATTTCACGGGACATGTCGCAGGCTCCTTCATGTTAATAGTCTCTTTAATCGGATAGCCAGATGTACCGTATCCAGAGCATGCGGTTGTCACCTTAACCTTATTGCAGGGCAAAAAGTGCACAGTTAGTCCACAGCGTTCCTTGCCATACTGCGGAATATTAACGATGGCGTTATGTTGCTTAAAACTGCTTTTAAGTTGTTTCTCCCAAACTAAATAATTGTCCCAATCTTTATAACTGGGTGGTGATGGTGCAGTATGAGGATCAACTTCCCAATCAACCCGAACTTTAAAATCAGGCGTCCATTTTTCAGGAAGCATGATGCAGCAATATCCCCCGCCTAAACCTGGAACGTGGTATCCATTCACTGAAAAACCATTTATACCTTGTCCCTCGACATGGTTGACTGCACGAAGATCGCCAGCTGTATAGCCATCATCACTGTTTGCCTGCGAGCAACCAGACATCATCGATAAAATCAGTAGTGAGCAACTAACCGCAATTTTTTTCATTACGTTTCAATCCCTAAAATCAGCCAAATCACCAACGTAGCCAGACTTGCTTGCCCGCATTGCAATTGCCAAACAATCTGTAAAATGTGCTTCTCGCGAAAGAGTTGAAGTTGCCTGCTCCTTCAACAACATCTCGGCATCACTGATACATCCCATCAGCTCAACCTGCGCATCGCTTACACGATTCATTTCCGGGGCATCAGCAAGTTGTCGACCCGGGTTCCAGGTTCCGGTTTTCCACACCATCTCGTCATCACGATTCCGCCAGCTCCAGAACAGCGCAATGTCGGTGAAAGCCGCCTGCTGCTCTGGCGTCAGGACGTGATCGAGTAACGAGGGGAATACGCGATTGTCGTAGTAGCGCAGCAAACCGGTTTGCTCTTCCCAGTGAACCTGTGACAGTGCCTGCAAATGGCTACTCAGCAGGTCGAATGCCAGTGGCGATATCAGCAAAGTCAATCGCGGCGTGGTGGAAAAATGTTCCACCAGTTGTTCCAGCCAGCGCTGGTGGCTGCTGACGTTAAAATGCAATCGCATCACCAGCGGTGAATACTCTGGCGTTGCCGCTTCCGGCGTATTTTCAAACAGCTCAAACCAGCGTAACGGCGGGGTAATCTGGTTCAGTGCCTGCTGCAGCGGTTGTGTTGTACCCGCCTGATCAACCAGCACATCGATATAATCCTGCCCGGCAGTTGCGCAAAGCGCGGTGGCCTGTTTCAACCATGCTGTGCCATTATTCATGTCCGTCATGGTTATCCCCTTGGCGCGAAAGCCAGCGCGGCTTCCTGCGCCTTTTTCAGGCACTCTTTGCACACGGATTTAGGCAGATCCGGCAGCATTGTTTCTTCGCTGGCAGGAGAATTCCACGCATGAACGCCACGGATGCTGGTTTTACCCGGTGAATGGATCTGGATATCACCCTGCGGCGTAATCCTGATGGTTGCGCCGCCGCAACCCAGCACAATGCCGTTTTTCGCAGTCAGGCGCAGTTCACCCTGAACGGTTTGCACGCTGATATCTTTCATCGCCGTCAGTCCCAGGGTATCGCCGTGCGATTCCACCGTCAGTGGGCCTTGCCCCGATACCATGCGAATCCCTTCCTGTTGTGACAACAAAGAAATCGCCTGGCTGGCGTTGACCTGAATGCGTTTGCCGCTGGCAATGCTGGTTTCCGTCTGGCTTTGCAGATGCAGAGTACTGCCTGAGTTGAGCAGGATACTTTTGGGGCTGACAACGCCAATCCCTTCCGGTGCACTCAGCAACATGGCAGGGGATGTGAGCTGGTCGACGGCGGCCAGATAAGCCCTGAGATGCGTGGCATCAGGCTGGAGGTTATGGTGAGACTGAGTGATCGACTGCCAGTCGCTCATCTGGCTAATCGCACCTTTGACCAGGCTTACTGCAGATGTCATTTCCAGTACCGGTCCGGTTGCAGTGGTCTGTGCATCCGCCGTCAGGAACAGGCCCTTACCGGCTCGCAGCGTACCGGTGCTGTCTGTGCGCAGTTCAAATCCTTCGCCGCGCTTGCTACGAGAACTGTCGACAATGTGGCCGAGTGAGAGTTGGCTCTTACCGCCAAATTCCGTCGACAGTTTGACATGCTCATATCCACGGCGATCCTCAAATCGGAGTTTGTTATTCGCCGGAGTTCTCAGCACATTGCGTTGATAGTTATAGAGATTGACATGGTCTTCATGGCGAGAGTCATGTACCGAGCACAGAATATAAGGTCTGTCAGGATCGCCGTTGGTGAAGGCAATCATCACCTGTGTTCCGGCTATCAGCGGAAAGTGCCAGCCGTAGACATTGCCTGCATAGGGTTTCGCCAGCCGCACCGGTACGCTTTCAAAACCAGACTGCCAGGACTCGTTCAGATCGAACTGAAAACGCACCCGATAGCGGCCATGTTCATCAAGTTCTGCATATTGCGCATTTTCTACCGGGCTGGTGACGCGAGCCAGCAGCGTACCTGCAATGTGCGGCCAGCTTTTCAACGGTGGGCGATAAGTGCTTTGTGAGCGAACGGGCACGGCGGTAAAGCGGATAACATAGGCAGTATCGCGCGAAATACGGGTTGATGAGGTAGAGACCACCAGCAGGCCATCCAGCGCATTCGGCCACGCTTTACCCTGTGGAGAGATCACCATGCCCGGACGGATATCCATACCGTTGCTCATACCGTCGAAAGTGACCTGCTCGGTTATCAGGCGTTCCTGACGGCGTTTGACAAACCATTGTCCCTGTTCAGGCAGAGCCTGGTACTCCTTGCCCAGCGACTGATAGTTTTCACCGTAGCGATATAGCTCTCCCGTAAGCGCAGGTTTATCAGGATCAGTTTCCGCTTGCGCCTGCATCTCAATTTGCGCATTGCGATAATATTCATCATTGAGTCGTGTGCTGGCGGCAACGGATTGGCGATTAACTGAAATATTCCAGAGTGATTCCTGGCCGCCGTCAAATAACCCTGACGGATGGCGAAAGACGATGCTTTGCTCAGCACCATAGGCCTGCGCG
>NZ_DALYOQ010000003.1:90575-150513 GCF_031974595.1 Pantoea sp. CTOTU46764
CATCTCGGTGGTTTTCTTCATCCCAGGTGAAGTAATAAAAGACACCAATGCGCGACAGATGACGCTCAATAAAGGCGAGATCGCTCTCGGCATATGAGATATAGAAATCGCGAATTGGATACTGAGTATTTAGGCGAAAGTGATAATCCAGCGAGGAATATTCCCAGCGTTTGAGGATATCCTCTACCGCACCCGGTACGCTTTTATGCTGGTAAACGGCATAGGTCAGGCTGTTTTTTAGCAGCGCAAGGCGCGATTCCAGTGTGACCACATAACGTGTTTGGTCAGCAGAGGATTCGCACTGCTGGAAAGCGGTCACTACACCGCGCAAAATGCTCGGTTCTACTGACTGCCAGGGTTGGCCATCAGGATAAAACAATAGCTGAGCAGTGCTGTTAATCAGAATATCAGCGGGAATATCGCGTGTAGCGCTGGTGAGTTCAATGCTGTACTTCCACGGCGAATTCAATGCCTCTTCACCGCTAAAGCGCAGCACCGATAACAGGATGTCGGGACGCTGATTTTTCAGCGTCTGAATGCTCAGTTGATAGTGGTTATATACCGGCGTCTTGCCACCCGTAATAACAAAATCCTTTTTGCCCATTTACAGATTCCTTCCTGAAATTTGTTTGCCCGAAGCCTACCCTTTGACTAACAGATATTGCAGATGACCATCCATGATGAAAGTGGCGACAATAATGGCAACCAGCACACTGCTGCGAATAAGCCACGGAGAACGCTGCCAGAAAGATGTTTTATGTTTTGAACGCTGGATAATTACCGCGGAGTCGGCAGATTCAATCTGCTGCGGCAACCGCGCTTTTAGCTGCTGCATCAGCGACTGGCGCTCCTCATCGTCTTCCGTTCGGTATTTCCCGGCATAACCCAAATGCAGCATTCTGAAGTAACAGCTCACGGCGGCTTCAGCTGCTGCAGGTTCACGAAGCAGTTTTTTAATGCGGTCAAAGAAATGCTCACCACCATTGAGATGCCCGAGAAAGTGCCCCTGCAAAGGTGTGCGTTTCCACCAGGCAGAGATATCAGTTTCCGGAATGGTCATGATCAGTTCGTCGAGAAATACGCAGTGCGCGAATTTGATTTCTTCGCAGAGAGAAGCTGGAGCTCGCGCTGTAGTGAGTTGATCCTGAACCTGTTGAATCATATTGAAGCAACGCTGGTAGAGCGCATCATCAATCGTGATCGATTGCCCATTGCGGACCGCGAGCGCCAATAGCCAGGTATCCTGCATCAGCGCATCGAGAGTATTGGCTGTGATGTTGTGTTGTGAAAACGTCATGGGTACCTTCCTGGTAACGCCTAAACATTGTTAATCCATTAACCCAATTACCGATTTCAATTGGGGAGTTGTTATTGCCACGCTGCTTACTTAGCCGACCAAAGGTGGACTATCTGCCTTAGAAGAACGGCCTCTACCTTTAAACGGTACTGATGATATTACATTGAGTGATAGTTGATCAAACTGACAATTTGAGTTTGTGAAACAGGATTCCAATTTTCTGCCTGGTTTTACACTCGATATTAAAAAGAGCATTAACGCGATTCGGTTACTGCGATATTTTTATTTTAAATATTGATTTATTTATAATTTAATAACGAAGGGATGTTGTTCTGTGTTAGTCATCATGCGGTGCGATGATGTGAATGCTAATGATGAATATTACGATCGATGAAACGTGATTACGTTAACAGTTTTGGGAGGTTAGGGGACATTGTCCAGGTCGATGAGGTCCATTAATCATTTAAGGGGGTAGGTTTGCATCGCTGAAGTCAGTTGAAAATCATCGAGTCATTAAACCACTGCTGAAATATTACTGCCGTTTGAACTCATTCTTTTTAAGCATTAACTTCTCGATCAATTCATCTAACCCACTCTCCACCAGCATCTCTACCGCATCACTTCTTGTCGTTTCACTTAGTCTTACAACCTGATCGATTTTCCTTAAAACAGACATCCTCAGTGACAACGACACCGCTTTCTTTTTCTCTTTATCCAGAAATACCCGGCTGACGGTTTCGCTCTGTTGCAGTTCGGCATTGAGTTTGAGTGCTTCATTAATATGGCGCAGGCTTTTCTTATCGAGTTTGCCGGGTTCGGTCAATTGGTAGCAGTGGGTGAGGCGGCTGTATTTGATCTCCGCAGACCAGGATTCACGTAGCTCTTTTAGCGCGCGCGTCAGCGTGGGTTCGGAGCAGTCGAGTGAGGCGAGAATGCGGCTGGATGCGACCGGTTTGCCGCTGCTGAGCAGTGAGGCGAGCATAAATACGCGTGTCTGTCGGGTACTAAGTTGCATGGTCGATTGAGGCCTGCGTTAGTGATCAATGGTCTGTATCGCCCTCCTGGCAAACGTTTTTCGACAGTATCAGAGGGTATTTAAATATCAGATAAATAGGATCCGAAAATTCTTACGTTTGGTTTGTGGTTTGGTGGTAACGCGGTGGGCATGAATGCCCACCCTACAGGGTTTGTCAGGTTACCAGCATCAATGCGCCGTCAGCGCGAGCATCGGGTGCGATGCCGTATTCCTGCGCGCGGGCCAGAATAGCGGCGGCCCAGCGGCGATGCGTCGCTGGTTCGCACATCGCGCCCTGCGATTTAAATACCGCCTGGCTTGAGTTGAGGATGCGGAAGGCATCCGCCTGATCGCTGGCGGAAACCATCAGCATGTCCTGAATCTTGCCAATCTGGCTCGGGTGAATGGCGGTTTTGCCCACTAAGCCGTGCGCGATATCCTGCGCCAGTTCCTGATCCATAATCTGTTGATCGTCGATGTGCTCGCACACCGGTGCGGTCAGCGCAAAATCCCGCGACGCGAACACCGCCACCAGCATTTTAATGGTGTAACCCATCGGGCTGTCATACAGCGTGAAGTGGCGCGAGCGACGCAAAGACAGCACATTCATCAAGTCGTTACCGCCGATGCGCAGGGCGATCACGCGCTCGCGGCAAGCATGGTTTTGCAGCGTGAGGGCCAGCTCGCGCATTGCCACCACGTCGAACACCTCTTCGGTTTCCAGCGTCGGCATCATGCACAGATGGCTCGGTTCGAGAATCTGCCACCACAGCGGCAAGGAGTCGGCGGTGAATTTCGGCAACACAAAGCCGTCTATCGCGCTGAGGTTGAGGTTTTCCACCAGCCACGCGCCCATCTCGCTGTTACGTGGACGGATAAACACCAGCGGCCACTGCGTGTTGCCATTGGCGCGCTGTTCGGCATTCAACACCTGCAGGATTTGCTGGAGATTGTGCAGCGCCTGCGGCAAATCCGCATCACTGACCGCATCTTCCAGGCAGATCACCAGCGAGCGCAGGCCACTAATTTTGTTGTGCAGAATGGCATCGACGATATCGCTGCGCACCGCCGGCATATACAGCGTCGCGCCCAAACGCCACGGAGAGAGACGGCCGTTCATCACAGCACCTTTTTGATTATCGTCACGGCGCGGTATTGCCCAAGATCGGCACCCGCTTCTGTGATGGTCAGCCCTTTTTGTTGGGCAAGATAGACCAGCAACGCCACGTCAGGATCGTCCACCGAACGGACCAGCACTTGATCCGGCACGCGGCGCAGCACGGCGCGCGTGGCTTCGGCGATACCCGGCTTAATGCGGTTGATGCTGTTCACCTGATAACGCGCCGCCAGCATGGCGATCACCGCTTCACTTTGCGCTACTAGCTGTTGTTGATGTTGTGGATCCTGCTGGCAAGCGGGCAGGGCGCTGACATCCAGCGATCGCGCATATTCCGCCACGGTGTTCACCAGCTGCTGGCTGCAATCGTATTGCGCCAGATGGTCGCACTGCACGCAGCCGTGCAAGCCCGCTTCAGACCACAACGAGCGCGAGATCAATCCTGAAACCGGCGCGCCCATAATACCAAACGGGATCAGCCAGTCATCATCGCTGGCCGAAAGCCACGCCCGACCGCAAGGATCGGCCAGCACCACTAAGCGCGGTTGCGCCGGATAGCCAGGACGATGTTCGAGGCTGCGAATCAGCTCGCCGGTGATGGCGCCTTTGCCGGTCCAGCCATCAACGAACACAATGCCTGCGGTGCCGTGGCGCGCTTCGATGATCTCCAGCGCAGCCTGATCAATCCCGCGATCGCGGATGATGCTGATGCCGTAATGGTACGATTCGCGGCCCATCGCGCGCAGCGCCTGTTGCAGCATCACGCCGAGCGGCACACCCGCGCGCACCAGGCTTACGAGCACAATCGGCATGTCGCCAAACTGGTGTGCCAGCGTCCGCGCCAGCATGGTGACTTCTTTCGCCAGGCGTCCGGCACCTGCGTCAAGCGCGCGGGAAAACAGCTCAAGGTGCCAGCGCGTCGGTTCCGGTTCCTGGCTCAACATCTCGGAATAGTGGCGCGTGCCGGATTGGATCAGCTGCTCTTTTTGCTCCACCGGCGTCATGTCGATCTCGACCGGCTTGAGCAGGAATTCGACGTCGCCGGCTTGGTACGATCCAGAGAAAGGCAGGTTATTCACCATCTGATTGTTCTCCGAATAGGGATTGGTTGATGCGTTCGGCAAACTGGCTTTGACGCGGAATGCCGTACCAGCTGCACAGCTTCATAAAGCGATGATCGCTGAGGCTGTCGCCGAGGCCAATCACCGGGAAAACGCCGCGCTCGCTGCGCAGTTTTTCCAACAGGTAGCTGACGGCTAAGCCTTTTTCCACCACGTTCGGCAGCCACGCGACGTTGTTGCTGTTGCGATGGATGTAATAGCCGGCGGTGGGGAAGCGTTGCTCGATTTCATCGGCGATGGCGTAAAGCTCCTCGAGGCGCGTGCTGTCGCGGTGCTTCATCACCAGATAGATCGGCGTGACGCCATATTCATAGTTGATGCGCGCCCAGCCGTTGATGTCGCGCTCTGCCATCAGATCGGTGATCGCCTGCTGCATCGAGAGCAGCGCCGGGCCGTACGGCGTTAGTTTTTCCAGCATGTGCGCGCGCCATGCTGCATCTTCCTCACCTTGCGGATTGAGGATTACCGCGCCATGCGTAGTCACCGCCCACGAACGGAATGGGATCTGCACGCGGGCGATCTCTTCGGTGCCGCGTGCGGTGACCGGGATCAAATCGGCTTGCGCGATCATCCAGTCGACCAGCATCGACTGCTCTTCGGTCATAAAGCTGCGCGGCTGCAGGCTGAGATCGAGCGCGCCGGTGCGGAACGGCTCGAGATCCAGCTCGTCCACCATTTTGCGGCGCGTCTGAAATAGCGTGTCGTCGAGGTCGGAAAAAATTACCGGTTTATTCATAGCTGATCACCTCCACCTGCGGCGCTACCCTGGCCAGTGCCGTGGTTAACAGCGGATCCACGCTGTCGATCGGCGTTTCGATGCACAGCAAAATGCGGTCAAACTGCTGATGCGCCACGTTGTAAACGAAGTTGGCGATGCCGAGACCGTAGTTATCACCGAAGGCGATAGCCGATTCGATGGCAAATCCGGTGGCGATTGGCGAGCGCGTGGTGGAGCTGTATTTCACCTCGGCGCCTTGTGCTGCCAGACGTTCGGCCAGCAGGAAGGGTTCCCAGACAAATTCGCTGCTGCCGAGCACGAGGATTTTTTCTCCCGGCTGCACCTGAATCGTGCGGCCAAGATCGCCCGCTGGCGCTTCCATGCCGAGTCGGCCCCAGCTTTGTTTGCCGGTGATTGGCACGGTGGCGGCATCGTTAAGCGCCACCGCGGGCATCGGCGGCAGCGCGGCGTCAGGATCCTGCTGCCAGTGCCAGTCGCCTTGCACCAGCGATACGGTGCGTACCGGCACCGGACAGCGCGCGGGTAAAGCATCGCCGCTCCAGTCGGTGAGCGTGACGGCGATAACCTGTTCTATCTGCTTTAAGCCGCCGTCGTTGCGCAGCGCGTCGAGCAGGTTAATAAAGGTGTTGCCGGTGGTCGCTTCGTCATCAATCATCACCAGCGTGCGCGCGTTAAGCACGCGCTGGCGCAGCTGCGCATCGTCGGGCAGATAGATCAGGTGATCGGTAGCGTGGCTGTGATTCTCTTTAAACTCGCACAGCAAATCCGCCTGCTGCGGATGGCGCGTCGAGGTGAGATATACCGCTTCGCTCACGCGCTGGCGCACTTCATCAAATACGCCTGCGCCCAGGCCAACGGCGGTTTCGGCCATGCCGATAAACAGTACCGGACCGTCAGAAAGCGGCGGAAACTGTTCAGCCAGCTGGCGATAAACGGCGCGCATTTTCTCCGGCGCGACCGGAATGTGGCGGCCAAGTACTTTACTGACGAACAGAAAAGCGCGCTTGGGATTGCGGCGCTCGGCGATCTCAAACAGATCGTCGATGGCGCTGATGCCGCCGGTTGGCGTGACGCTCAGCGTGCCGCATGAAAGCGTCCTGCTCCAAAGTGTGGTCATGGATAATTCCTCATTGAACCTGGTTGGACAGGACGGGGTTATACGCCACCACGTCGCTCAGCGCGCGTACGGTTGCTGGCGTGAAGTCGCGGCGGGCATCGTCGATCACCTGCTGCTGACTGATCAAGCCTAGCTGGCGCAGGGCAAACAAGCCGGGAAGATTTACGCCGCTGAAACGGGTGTAACCAATGCCGCCGGAAGGGCGCATATTGATCTCCAGTAATAGCGGTTTGCCGCTGGCATCATTGCGCGTCTGCACGTTAATCAATCCATCTGCGCCCATCGCGGCGGCGCAGGCTTGCGCCAGCTTAAAGGCTTCGCCGCTGTTCTCCAGATACTGCAGCGCACCTTCTTTGCGGCGCGCCACGGCGGCCAGTACCTTGCCGTTTTCCGCCAGCATATCAACCGAGTATTCCGGGCCCGGCAGATACGGCATCAGCACCAGCGGTTCCATGCTGTCGGCGGCTTCCAACGCCTGTAAGTAATATTCGGCTTTCACCCGGCGCGCATCCGGATGGGTAAACGCCGCCATCGGCGAGACGCTTTCATCAAACTGCCAGAATCCCATGCCATAAATACCGGTAACCGGCTTAACGCACAGCGGCAGATCGCCAAAGGGCTTGCGGGCGATCAACTCGCGCAACTGTACGGGTGAATCAATGCGCAGTGAAGGCACCACCGGCAAATTCAGGCTTTTCATATGGTGGGCAAACGCGACTTTGTCATCGGCCAGATCCAGCATCGCGACATCGCGTGCGCCGGTGGTTAAGCGCGTACCGCTGGCTTCGATAGCGGCGCGATGGGCTTCAAACCAATGCGCATGTCGACCGGTATGGATCGCCTGAATGGCGTATTTTTTTACTGTAGAAAGAATAAATTCGAGGCGCTGATTAATATCACCAGGTTCAATTAATGCATGATCCGCCAGAGAAAGTATTTCATTACGCGATTGGCGATGTGATGCATAAATCGACACGTTGTAGTTATGTTTTTTAGCTGTAGATGTAATGCCATTAATTATATCGCGTTGGGAGGACAAACCTTCCATTAGCCAAATTTTGTGAGGCATTTCTAATTATTTCCGCAAGAGGCTGGTGGCTGGGTTATGACTGGCGAGTTTATTTCTCACCTCGAAACGAGTCAATCATAATATGATTTTTTACCCTAACGTAACCTTATGAATTTTAATGTAAAGAATTGTCATGTTTAGTGCGTTGTCTCTTTGGGGTGGATTCGCTTAAGTTGTTCTTCCACAACGCTTTATTGTGTTTCATAAAATTGCTGTGAAAATTAATGCTGAACATGAATATCATCATGATATGATTTTGCCCTCATGGAATTTGATGCAAAAATAAAACCCTTTTCAAACCTGTTTGAAGGAATTATGACATGGTTTCATTAAGCAAGAATCAGACGGTCTCACTCAGCAAACAAACCGCTTCGCTGAATAAATTACATTTCGGCTTAGGCTGGGATCCAATTAAAAAGAAAGGCTTGTTAGGCAAGCTATTTGGCGGCGGCGGAGATTCCATCGATCTCGATGCCAGCTGCGTATTATTGGATCAATCCGGTAATGCCATTGATACCATCTGGTTCCGCGCATTAACCTCCAAATGTGGTGCGGTGAAACACAGCGGCGATAACCGTACCGGCGAAGGCGATGGCGACGATGAAGTGATCAACGTCGAGTTGTCACGTCTGCCCGCCAACGTTGAGTATCTGGCGTTTACCGTGAACAGCTTCCAGGGCCAAACCTTCAACGAAGTGGAAAATGCCTTCTGCCGCGTGGTTGATCAAAACGGCAAAGAGCTGGCGCGCTATGAGCTGACTGAGCAAGGTAGCCATACCGGCATCGTGATTGCTTCGCTGCACCGCAACGGCGGATTGTGGGACTTCACGGCGCATGGCCGCGCGAGCGCCGGTCGTACCATCGATGCGATGCAAAACGACATCGTTGCCGCAGTGGTGCGCTAATGAATATGACGCCGGGGAGCAATGCTCCCGTTCCCGCTAATCTGCTGACGGTGCGCGTGCTCGCTGGCGCCGCCGTTGATGCTTCCGCCTTTCGTCTGTTCGCCAGCGGCAAAGTGAATGGCGATGCCGATATGGTGTTCTATGGTCAGCCGGATAACGATGACCGTACCATCAGCCTGAAAAGCGAAGGGCACAACTCCGCCTTTTCTGTCGATCTCACTCGCTTGCGCCCCGACGTGCAGAAAGTGGCCTTCACCGTCACCTGTGACGGCGGCCGCAACGTATCGGGCTTGCAACGTCTGGCGATTCAGGTGGAGCAGGGCGGCAACGTGCTGCTGAGCGGTAACGTGGAGCTGGTGGGACGTCAGGAAGCGGCATTGATCCTCGGCGAACTTTATCGTCGCAACAATGAGTGGAAATTCCGCTTTATTGCGCAGGGTTTCAACGGCGGCTTGCAGCCGCTGGCGGAACATTTTGGTGTGGATATAGCGGAACCTGCGCCTGCACCAACGCCTGCTCCTGCACCACAGGCGGCACCGGCTCCAGCACCGACACCCGCGCCGGCAAAAATCAATCTGAGCAAAGTGTCTCTTACCAAAGAGAAGCCCGCCATCAGCCTGACCAAGCGCGATAACTTCGGTGAGATCCGCATCAATCTGAACTGGCACCGTGAAACCAGCAGTGGCGGCGGGTTGCGCGGATTGTTCGGCGGCAACAAAGGCGTGGATCTCGATCTCGGCGCCTTCGTTGAGCTGCAAGACGGCTCGCGCGGTGTGATCCAGGCGCTGGGCGGCAATTTTGGCGCTATGCACGCCAAACCTTTCGTACACTTGCAGGGCGACGATCGCACCGGCGAAGTGACCGATGGCGAATGGCTGCACATCAACGGTCGCGAATGGAGTCAGATTCGCGAAGTGTTGGTTTTCGCCTTCATCTATCAAGGTGCGGCGAGCTGGGACAAAACGGATGGCGTAGTGACGCTGCACATTCCAGACCAGCCACCGATTGAAACGCGTATGACTGAAGGGGAGAATCGCCGCAACATGTGTGCGATTGCTCGCCTGGTCAATGAGAACGGCAGTATCCGCGTCGAGCGTATCAATCAGTTCTTTAACGGGCATTCCGATATGGATAAAGCTTTCGGTTGGGGATTCAACTGGCGAGCCGGTTCCAAATAATTTCAGACAGAGGATTCACTATGAGCTTTTTCAACAAGGTTAAAGGCGCATTTAATTCCGGCCGCGATGAATTAACCAAACAGGTTAGCCGCTTTAAAAATAAGAAATTTATGCAAGGTACGGTGGCGGTTTGCGCACGCATTGCGGTAGCAGACGGCAGCGTGAGTGCGGAAGAGAAGCAGAAGATGATCGGTTTTCTGCGTGCCTCCGAAGAATTGAAAGTCTTTGATACCAATGAAGTGATTGAGTTCTTTAACAAGCTGGTGAGCAGCTTCGATTTCGATCTGGAAATTGGCAAGGGCGAAACCATGAAGTACATCATGGCGTTGAAAGATCAACCGGAAGCCGCGCAGTTGGCGATCCGCGTAGGTATTGCTGTCGGTAAGAGTGATGGTGATTTTGATGCTGACGAGCAGAAAGCGGTGCGCGAAATCGCCGTCGCTTTGGGCTTTGATCCAGCAATATTTGGTCTGTAATTTTTTATCTTTTAAGGGTTCATCATGGTGTCTACGCACATTGGCTTCCCAACTGAAACAGTCGCGGTTTTCATCGCGCTGTCAGTAGGAGCTATTTTTATCGACCTGTTCATGCACCGCGGCGACAAGCCGATTTCGCTGAAAAGCGCGGCGCTGTGGTCGGTGTTCTGGGTGGCGGTGGCGATGGGTTTCGCCGGCTTCCTCTATATTCATCACGGCGCTGAAGTTGCCAGCCTGTTCGTCACCGGTTACGCGCTGGAGAAAGTGCTCTCCGTCGATAACCTGTTCGTCATGATGGCGATCTTCTCGTGGTTTGCTGTTCCGGACCGCTACCGTCACCGCGTGCTCTATTGGGGCATCATCGGTGCCATCGTCTTCCGTGGCATCTTCGTGGCGATCGGAACCGGCTTGCTGAGCCTCGGCCCTTACGTCGAAATCGTGTTTGCGCTGATCGTAGCGTGGACGGCGGTGATGATGCTGAAAAGCGGCGACGACAGCGACGAGATCGAAGATTACTCGCAGCACCTTGCCTATCGCATGGTGAAGCGCTTCTTCCCAATCTGGCCAAAAATGCGCGGCAACGCCTTCCTGCTGAATCAGAAAGAAGTCGATGAAGAGCTGCAGAAGCCAGAAAACAAAGACGTAGCGATTGGTCGCGGCAAGAAAGCGGCGCTGTATGCCACACCGTTGATGCTGTGTGTGGCGGTGGTTGAACTCTCTGACGTGATGTTCGCCTTTGACTCCGTGCCGGCGATTATCGCGGTAAGCCGTGAACCACTGATCGTGTATAGCGCCATGATGTTCGCCATCCTCGGCTTGCGTACGCTGTACTTCGTACTTGAAGCATTGAAACAGTATCTGGTTCACCTCGAGAAAGCCGTTATCGTGCTGCTGTTCTTCATCGCGGTGAAACTGGGTCTGAATGCTACCGATCATATCTGGCATCACGGCTACAGCATCTCTGCTAGCGCCAGCCTGTTTGTGGTACTCGGCGTGTTAGCCGTCGGTATCGTACTCAGCGTGATGTTCCCCGGTAAACCCGAGGAAAAAGAAGAGAGCTGATCTTCTGCCCGTAATGTGTCTGAAAAATCATTAACCAAGAGGTAATTACAATGAGCGTTTCTCTTTCTAAAGGCGGTAACGTTTCGCTGAGCAAAGCGGCACCAACCATGAAAAACGTCCTCGTTGGCCTTGGCTGGGATGCACGTTCCACCGATGGTCAGGACTTTGACCTTGATGCGTCAGCGTTTTTGCTGTCCGCGAGCGGCAAAGTCCGTGGCGATGCTGACTTCATTTTCTATAACAACCTGGTCTCTTCCGACGGTTCTGTTTCGCACACCGGTGACAACCGTACCGGTGCCGGTGATGGCGATGATGAATCGCTGAAAATCAAACTGGATCTGATTCCAGCCGACGTCGACAAGATCGTGTTTGTGGTCACCATCCATGATGCGCAGACCCGTCGTCAGAGCTTTGGTCAGGTTTCCGGCGCGTTTATCCGCCTGGTGAACGATGACGATCGCAGTGAAGTGGCGCGTTACGATTTGACCGAAGATGCCTCCACCGAAACCGCGATGCTGTTTGGTGAGCTGTACCGTAACGGTGCCGAGTGGAAATTCCGCGCGGTAGGCCAGGGTTATGCCGGCGGCCTCGCCTCGGTGTGTGCTCAGTACGGCATCAACGCATCTTAATCAACACGGGCAGCCACGCGCTGTCCGCATCATCCAATTAAAAGCAGGAGCTTTAAAATGGCAGTTTCTCTGGTAAAAGGCGGTAACGTTTCCCTGACTAAAGAAGCACCAACCATGAATGTTGCCATGGCGGGTCTGGGTTGGGATGCACGTGTAACAGATGGTCAGGACTTCGATCTTGATGCGTCAGTGTTTATGGTCGGTGACGACGGTAAAGTGCTGAGCGATGCCAGCTTCATCTTCTTCAACAACAAGCAGAGCGCTTGTGGTTCCGTTGAGCATCAGGGCGATAACCGCACCGGTGCCGGTGATGGCGATGACGAGCAGGTAAAAATTACCCTGTCTAAAGTACCGGCTGACGTGAAAAAGCTGGTCTTTGCGGTCACCATTTATGATGCAGAAGCGCGTAAGCAGAACTTCGGCATGGTGAGCAACAGCTTCATGCGTATCTTCAACAATGACAACGGCGCTGAAATCGCCCGTTTCGACCTGTCTGAAGATGCGTCTACCGAAACCGCGATGGTGTTCGGTGAGCTGTATCGCAACGGTGCTGAGTGGAAATTCAAAGCGGTTGGTCAGGGCTTCGCCGGCGGCCTGTCGGCGCTGGCTTCACAGCACGGCGTGAGCGTCTGATTTAAAGCATTGCTAACAAAGCCCCGGCTTGTCCGGGGCTTTTTATTGTCTAAATAACGGATCAAAACTACAAAGTGCTTATTGCGTAGCGCGAAGCGTTAATCGGTCGCCATGAATGGCGACCCTACGTATTTGTAGGGTGCGCATTCATGCGCACCTGGGCGATAAATCGCGCCGCTACGGAATGTATGAAGAGTGGATGCAGTGCTTAGCTGAGCAATATTATTCTTTAACAGGAGGTTAAAAGTATGATGTTACAACCGGGTCAGAACCTGCCGCTGAACACCACTGAATTGACGTTGCGCCTGCACTATGCTGCTTCACCCACGTTGCGCGGCGATGTGGACACCAGCGTTTTCCTGCTCGATGCCGCTGGCAAAGTGAGCGGTGATGCCGATTTCATCTTCTTCAATCAGCCCGCAACCGCCAATCGCAGCGTGGTCATGCAGAGCACGCCGCAAGGCTGCACCATTAATCTGGACCTGACAAAGATTGCCGCCAGCGTCAGTAAACTCGCCGTCACCTTAGTGATTGATGGCGATGAAGCGATTAATGCGCTTAACAGTTTGACGTTAACCGCCGAGAATATTGCGCAGTTCAGCCCGGAAACGCTCGGGCGCAGTGAAAAGGCGCTGATCCTTGCCGAAATCTATCGCCACAATGGCGGCTGGAAACTGCGTGCGCTGGGGCAGGGATTCAACGGCGGGCTCGAACCGCTGGCGCGCAATTACGGCGTCGACATCGCCCAGCCCGTTGCTCAGCCAGCCACGCCAACCGTGGTTAGCCTCGAGAAAAAGCTGCAAGAGAAAGCGCCAAGATTGGTGAGCCTGGCGAAAAATGCCACCGTTAGCCTGAGCAAATACCAGCTGCAAACGGTGAAAGCCAAGGTGGCATTTGTGCTGGATGCTTCAGGTTCGATGAAAGGGCAGTTCAGTAAGGGTAACGTGCAGGCAGTATTGGATCGGATTGCAGTGCTGGCGGCGCAGTTTGATGATGACGGTTCGATGGATGTCTGGGGTTTCGGTCAGCAGCACGCGAAATATCCCGATGTGACGCTGGATAATCTTGATGGCTACATCGCCACCATTCAGCGTGGCGGCAAGAAATCGGCGTGGGAGATTTTACCTGGGCTGGGCGGCACCAACAATGAACCGCCGGTGATGGAAGAGCTGATTGATACCTTCCGCCACAGCGATTTGCCAGTGTATGTGGTGTTTATTACCGACGGCGGCATCAGCAAAACCCGCGCCATCAAAGAGGCGATTCGCCGCTCGGCTAACTATCCTATCTTCTGGAAATTTGTCGGCCTTGGCGGCAGTAACTATGGCATTTTGCAGGATTTGGATAACTTCAACGATCGCCGCATCGACAACACCCATTTCTTCGCCATCGACAACTTTGCCAGTTTGGCGGAAGACCGTTTATACGATCTGCTGCTGGAGGAGTTTAAGCCGTGGTTGGATGCGGCAAAGGCTGACCGGATTTACTGATCAGCCCGAAGAGAGCGGCTACGGATCCAGACGCAGCATGCGCAGTTTTTCCAGCGGCACGCGGCGTTTTTTCCAGGTTGGATGGAAATGACGCCAGTGTGGATCCTGCGCGGCGGCCAGTAACTCAAAATCACCGCGCGTATCGCCCCAGGCGCGCAGGTGATAGTTATGCAGCGGGCCGTAGACGCTTTCCAGTCGCTTAACCTTTTGCCCACAGCGGCAGTTATGACCGGTAATCTTTCCGGTAAGAATGCCGTCCACCACTTCTAATTGGGTGCCGATCAGGTTGATGCCCAAACGCTCGGCGAAGGGTTCTAATACCATCGCAGGCGAGGCGGAACAGATGGTCACTTCCGCGCTGGAGTTCACTTCAGCGGCTACCGCTAACAGTCCGGCTGGACGCATCAACTTGTTCCAGTTGGCCGCGCAGAACAGTTGCGCCTGCTGGCGAATCCATTTCTCCTCAACGCCGGTTAAAAAGGTGTGAATCAACACTTCTTTTAACTCATCACGCGTTAGCTTTTTACGCATGCAGCGCAGCGTTGGCAGTGCCAGTCGGGCAATTTTGCGTGCGAATGCACGTTTGCCAAAGCTGAAGCGCAGAAAGGGGATAAAGCTGTCGTGAATAGTCAGCGTGCCGTCGAAATCGAAGACTGACAGAACCTGATTTTCACGCGCTAAGGAGGATTCCATGGACATGTTGTTCTCTTTTGTCGCAAGCCGTAATCAATGCAACGATGATAGCAAATGGCGGGACGATATTCTCATGCCGGAATGCGGCTACCGATAAACGGTAGCCGTTTGAAACGCTTACTCGCGGATTTTGCCCTCTTCTTCGCGGGTTTTACCCTCTTCGATAAACTCTTCGTCGATCTCTTCTGAGTTCTCGCGGTTATCGCGACCGGAAAGCAGATTCCAGCAGGCAATAAACAGCGCGGCGATCAGCGGACCAATGACAAAGCCGTTGATGCCGTACACTTCCATGCCGCCCAGCGTGGAGATCAGGATCAGATAGTCCGGCATTTTGGTGTCTTTACCGACCAGCAGCGGACGCAGGATGTTATCCACCAGGCCAACCACCACCACGAAGAAGCCAATCAGGAACAGGGCTTTCCAGATGGCGCTGGTGGCGAAGAAGAAGATGGTTGCCGGGACCCAAACAATCGCGGAACCGACCGCCGGAATCAGCGACAGGAACGCCATCAAGGTGCCCCACAGCAAACTGCCGTCGATGCCGGTGATCCAGAAGGCGATGCCGCCCAGTACACCTTGCACCACTGCAACCACCACCGTGCCTTTAACTGTGGCACGTGAGACCGCTGCGAACTTCATCATCAGGTGATGTTTCACGTAGGTTGAAAGCGGCAGCGCTTCCAGAATCAAATTCACCAGCCAGGCGCCATCTTTCAATAGGAAGAACAGCAGATAGAGCATCACGCCAAAGCCAACGGTAAAGGTGAAGGTCCCTTTGCCGATCAGGAACACGCTGCCCGCCATGTACTGGCCGCCTTTCAGCGCAAAACCAGAGAGCTTCTGCTGAATCTCCTGCGCGTTGTTCAGGTTGTTATCGGCGAGATAGTTACGCGCCCACGAAGGCAGATGCTGCAGCAGATCGGCAAACACCGCCGGGAACTGCGCAGAGTTGTTCTGCAGCTTGGTGTACACCGTGTTGACTTCAACCACCATCGAAGAGGTGATCAGCGCCAGCGGCGTGAACACAATCAGGCAGATAATCAGCAGCGTGGCAAACGCAGCCAAACCGTTACGATCGCCCATTTTACGACGCAACAGCGACTTCAGCGGATGGAAGATCACCGCCAGAATCGCGGCCCAGAAAATGGCAGAAAAATACGGTGTCAGCACATCAAAAAAGGCGTAGGTGACAAGCGCCAAAATCACGATAAAGAAGCCTAAATTAAGTCCTTTAATACGCATTACAGTGTCTCGTTAGTAGATAAGGCGATTGAACTATAGAACGCCTAGCGGGGAATGTAATGTTTTTAGGGCAGATGGTTCGCTTAAGCGCCTGACAAGCGCAGACCAACGATGTCCCGATTTGTCCGTCTGATGTCTGTTCACTGGCTGGTGCAGCGGCATTATTACGGTGATGATGGTGGCTGAAACTCACCGGAGGAAATCATGCTGGAACTACGTCCTAACTGCGAATGCTGCGATAAAGATCTGCCGCCGGAGTCACTTGATGCGCGCATCTGTTCGTTTGAATGCACCTTCTGCGTTGCCTGCGCGGAAGGCGCGCTGGCGCAGCGCTGCCCTAATTGCAGCGGTGAAATGGTGCGTCGACCGATTCGTCCTGCTGCGGCGTTAGCGCGTCATCCGGCGTCCTCAATGCGCCATTTATCTTCGTCATGAGATAGTGAGCGTGCAAACGAATATTCTGCCCATGTAAACGTTTATCCTAAATAGTTTATCAGGCTGCCTCGTGATATTTGAACGTGACGAAAGTAGGGGAATTTTGAGCACGATAGTAATCACCGCCGTGTATTAATGTTGGTTATAAACAGTTGGGGCTTAATAAGGAGCAGTGATTGTTAAATACTCACCGGGTTGCGCGTGCGGCGTGCTGATATTTAAAAGGTTTAAGAAGTTAATGGTGTTGTTTTTAAAGGTATATCCACCATTCTTGATAGCATGGATTAGCTGCTTTAATGCCTTGTTATTCTGTCTTTGCCGAATCTGGTCAGAGCACAGACCTTATTTATCCTGAAACAACGTTCCTAAAATAATATTTTTTCTGTCATTTAATTTTTGCGTATTTTTCTGAAAAATAGTCCTTTTCAAAAGAAGTTTTCAATTTTAAATGGTATTGTTTGCTGGCAATGCTAGTGATGTGGCATTGTGTGCTTCAGTTTTACCCTCACTTTTGCAGGGTTTACCCCTTTATGCAATTTATGGAAATTGAATTATCCTCCCGATCCTTGCGATCGGGTTTTTCTTTATATTCCCCGCTTTCTCTCCAATAAACGCGCATGCGTGCGTTCGATCCAGTTAATGTCAGAAAATACACAATCGTTAAGAAAGTGATAATTTGACGTAATTTCCTGTAAGTATCCGGTTTTTAAGAGTTTTGGAAATGCTTTTCTGTCTCCATTTAATCAATAGTAATGCTCAACGGCACAGCAACCGCCGTTATCCCTGGAGGCAACACCATGAAAAAAACAACACTAAGTCTTATTGCGTCATTTATTGCATGCAGCACACTGTTTTCTAGCGTCTCTTGGGCAGACGGCCCAGGTGACCAGCGCTGGCAGTCGCACGGCGGCGACCAGCATCAGGACCATGGACGCGGCCCGGATCGTGGCGGCGACCGCGGACCGGATCGCGGTGATCATCACGACCGTGGCCACGATCACGATCGCGGACCTGGCCCGGATCGTCACGACCATTACGCTGACCATCGGATGCCGGAAGGACATCGTGGCGGCGACCGCTTTGCCTGGGGCGGCCATGACTTCCGTCGCGGCTATCCGGCACCGCCGGAGTTTCGGGGTCCGCACTATCGCGTAGATGACTGGCGCGACCGTGGTCTGTATGAGCCACCGCGCGGTGAACATTGGGCTTACATCGATGGCAATTACGTGCTGGTGGCCGCAGCAACTGGCATCATCACCGCGATTCTGCTCAACGGCGCGTTCAACTAATCTTCCCCAGCGGATGGCTTCGGCCATCCGTCTTTCTCTCCGCTTTATCCGCTCACCAGGTTATTCTCTCTACGACCCGTTTTTCCTTTCGATACGTTAAGGAGTGATGATGACCGTGGTAAAAATGGTGGCGGTGGATAAAGACGGCACCTTTCTCGACGACAATAAACAGTACAATCGCGCACGTTTTAACGCCTGCTATCAGGAGATGAAGCAGCGCGGCATCAAGTTTGTGGTAGCCAGCGGCAACCAGTATTACCAACTCAAATCCTTCTTCCCGGAGATCGCCAGCGAAATTGCCTTCGTGGCGGAGAACGGCGCGTGGATTATCGATCGTGACGAAGAGTTATTCTGCGGCGAGTTCTCCCGCCAGGATATTGATGCAGTGCTGGATACGCTGCACAACGGTAATTATCCCGAACTGCGCTACATCCTGTGCGGACGCGACAGCGCTTACTACTTCGAAGGCCTCGATGAAAAGTGGCTGGTGAAAATGCGTCACTACTGTCATCGGCTGAAGGCGATTCGCAGCCTCGATGACGTCGCGGGCGATAAGCTGTTCAAGTTCGCGCTGAATCTGTCGGATGATTATGTGGAACCGCTGATGGCGGACATTGAGCGTCTGCATCAGGGAGCGGCGGCGGCCACGTCCAGCGGTCACGGATCGGTGGATTTGATTGTGCCCGGCAACCATAAAGGCCACGGCCTCGATCTGCTGGGCAAACGCTGGGGCATCGAACGCAGTGAAATTCTGGTGTTTGGCGATGGTGGTAACGATCTCGAAATGCTGCAGCAGTCTGGCTTCAGCTTTGCCATGGCGAACGCACCGCAGAAGGTCAAAGATGCGGCGCGCTTTGAAGCACCGAGCAATAACGACGAGGGCGTTTTACAGGTGATTGAGCAGATGCTGGCCGGCAAACCGCCGTTTGTCATTTAATCGTCATTTCTAGCTGAATTTATTCTTTGCTTTGCCGATATTCGATTGTGACGGAACGCACAATTCGCCGCTGAGCGGCACTTCTTATCTCAATCGTTAATGCAGTCGGTTAGAAAGGATAAATTATGTTGCCAACCCGTTTGGCTACCCGCATGACGCTGGGTGGCCTGCTATTACTGTGCGTCACAACCGCAGTGGTGTTCTCCGTTCTGTTGTTGCGCGGCCAACCGCGCGTCATCGAGGCCAGCCATACGCTGATTGAGCAGGCCGGTAGCAATCTGGTCAGCCAATTAAATCAGCAACTGGTGCGCATTGAAGGCGAAGCCGTCAGCATGGCGCGCCTTGCCGAAGTGTTGCCGCACGATGCTACGTTGTGGCAGCAAAGTTTCCCGCAAATCATCAATAGCAGCGGCAATAAAACCATTGCCGGTGGCGGCGTATGGCCGGAACCCGATGCTTTTAGCGCCGGTGTGCAGCGTCGCAGCTTCTTCTGGGCGCGACAGAGTGATGGCGCGCTGGCCTATTCCGATGACTACAACCTGCCTGCGGGCAACGGCTATCAACAGGAACGCTGGTACAGCGCGGTGCGCAACGGGCCGCGCGATCGTTGCGGCTGGTCTGAGGTTTATCAGGATCCGGTATCCGGCGTGAAAATGGTGACCTGCAGCGTGCCGTACGCGGCGGGCGATCGTTTTGCCGGCGTGGCGACGCTGGATGTGCAACTGGATAATCTTGCGGGCTTTATGCAGCAGAAAGGGCAGGTGACTGGCGGTTATGCCTTTGCGCTCGATAGCACGGGCAATCTGCTCTATTACCCAGGCCAGGATCTGAAATCGCTCACCACCTTAAGCAGCCTGGCGGAAAAATCCAGCTGGCTGGCGCCGCTGGCCGCACGTATCGCTCAGTTAAAAGGCGATGGCAAGGTGTTGCAGCTGTCAGATTTCAATGACGACTACTTGCACACCAGCGCGCAGGTCACGCTGTTCCGCATGCCCGGTACCGGTTGGGTGCTTGGCCTGGTGACACCTGAAAGTGCGGTTAGTGGCCTGGCACGTACCATGATGCGTGACATCTTTACCTTCCTGATCCCAGCGATGATCGTGCTGCTGCTGTTAACCTGGGCGTTTACCCAACGCATTGGTCAGCGCCTGAAAGCCACGCATGCGGCGCTGGATGAAATTGCCAATGGCGATGGCGATTTAACCCGCCGCCTGACCAAAAGTGGACGCGATGAGCTCGCGGATATCGCCGGTGCGTTCAACAGCTTTGTCGATAAGATCGCCGGCGTGATTACTCGCGTGCAGGGCAGCGGCGAAACGGTGGCGGCCAATGCATCAGGATTGGCGCACAGCAACACCGCGCTGTCAGAGAAAATTGCTGAGCAGGCTGCGGCGCTTGAGCAGAGCGCGGCGGCGATGGAGCAGCTCAACGCGACCGTGCAGCAAAACGCCGAAAATACCCGACTGGCTGATGCCGCCGCCGAGCAGACCGCGTAGATTGCCCGCAGCAGCAGCGACGTGATGGGCGAAGTGGTAAGCACCATGGGTGCTATCCAATCCTCATCGCGCCGCGTGGCGGAGATCCTGACGGTGATCGATAGCATCGCGTTTCAAACCAACATCCTTGCGCTGAATGCGGCGGTGGAAGCGGCACGCGCCGGTGAGCAGGGCCGCGGTTTTGCCGTGGTGGCATCGGAAGTGCGCGCCTTAGCCCAGCGCAGCGCCACGGCGGCGCAGGAGATTAAAGCGCTGATTGCCGATTCCGACAGCAACGTATTGGCTGGCAGTAAGCTGGTGGAAGGCGCGGGGCAGCAGCTTTCGAAACTGGTTACAGACGTGCATAAAGTGAAGCAGGTGGTAAGCGAGATGCGCGTGGCCGGTGATGAGCAAAGCAAAGGTATTGCCGAAGTGACGCTGGCAGTATCGCAGATGGAGCGCGGTATTCAGCAAAACCTAATGCTGGTAACGCAAACCGCCGAAAATACTCAGGCGCTGCGTGATGAAGCGGCGCAGCTGGCGCAAGAGATCGCGATGTTTAAAGTGGCTGAGCAGTAAAAAATCGGGCAGCGTTGGCTGCCCGTTATGATTTAGACGATGCGCCAGGCGGCGGCAATCATCTCGGTCAGCGTGGGTGCATCGTAGCTGACCCAACCGTTTTTGCTGTTGGCGCGCGACACAATCCAGTCGACGTCGGTGGCTGACAGCGTTGGGACATCTAACCAGAACGGCACGATCGCCTGCTGCTGGATCCAGGCTTTCAACGCCAGCGCGGGCGGCGCGGGATCGTCCGGCAACAGCTGTTGACCGAGCTGCGCCATCAAACGTTGCTGCTCAGCATGCTCGGTTTCCGCCAGCACATCGAGGAACGGGAACAGTAAGCGTCCGCACACTTCGCCGTGATGGAACGGTTTGATCGCCCCCAGCTCTCCAGCAATACCGTGGATCACGCCCAATCCGGCACTGCTCAGGCACACGCCTCCCAGCCACGACGCCATCATCATCGCTTCTCGTGCTGCATCACCACGCTCGTCATCACGGTTTAAATCCGGCCAGGCTTTGAAGAACAGTCGCAGACCATTGAGCGCGGTTTGTTGGGTAAACAGATTACCTTTGCGCGACAGATAGGCTTCGAATAAATGGGTGAAGGCATCGATGGCGCAGGTTGCCAGCACGCTGTCTGGCGCGCCTTTTAGCAGGTCGGGATCGAGAATCGCGACCTGCGGCACAAAGACCGGATGGCGCAGCGACGCTTTGACCTGAATGTGCTGCTGATCGGTCACCACCGCGTTCTGCGTGGCTTCGCTGCCAGTGCCGGCCGTGGTAGGAATGGCGATCAGCGGCAAAGTCACCGCTTGCACTGGCGTATCACCGACTTTTTCCAGATAGCGTGCGGTATTCAGCGGGTGCTGCATCATCGCGCTGAAGGCTTTGGCCGCATCCAACACGCTGCCCCCGCCAATCGCCACCACGCGATCAACATGGCCGCGCCAGCGCCGCACCCAACCATCAATTTCATCCGGCGAGGCTTCATGGCTGACGATCTCGTAACCGATAATCTGATCGTTGAGCGCGGCGCCCAGGCGCGCCCAGGCTGGACCGTTAAGGAATGATCGGCCGCAAAACAGCAGCGTCGGCTGGGTATTGGCCGCCAGCAGCGGTATCAGCTGGTCAATACTGCCGCGACCAAACAGGGTTTGTTGATTACTGTACAGCTCGATCAGATTCTCACTCACCTGCATGTCCTTCTTGTTTGGCTAAAGACCCTAGTGTAACCAAAAGCCGTGACACTCCCGCTGCAAACAATCTGATAACGCGCCGGCAAAAAGTTGATCACCTTCGCAAAACAGAAATTCCGCCGCTGCGGCTGGTGCTTTGTACGCAATGTTACCCTTAACATGATACCCGTAACATTGCTCAGCAGGATGTTTTCCTGCGGCGCAGACTGTTGATTCTCATGTCCTCTGGGATAACCAAAATAAACCGCTGCCGGTGATTCACCGCGCGCAAAAGTGGAGAAAAATTATGCCATTACTCTATGTGGCGATTGGCGTAGCGTTACTGCTGCTGCTGATGATTCGTTTCAAACTGAACGGATTTATCGCGCTGATTCTGGTGGCGCTGGCCGTAGGCATGATGCAGGGCATGCCGGTCAACAAAGTTATCGTATCGATTAAAACCGGTGTCGGCGGCACCTTGGGCAGCCTCGCGCTAATCATGGGCTTCGGCGCGATGCTGGGTAAACTGCTGGCGGATTGCGGCGGAGCGCAGCGTATCGCCACCACGTTAATTGCTAAGTTCGGCGAGAAACACATTCAGTGGGCGCTGGTGCTGACCGGTTTCACCGTCGGCTTTGCACTGTTTTACGAAGTAGGTTTTGTACTGATGCTGCCGCTGGTATTTAGCATCGCCGCTTCCGCGCGCGTGCCATTGCTGTACGTCGGTGTGCCGATGGCGGCAGCACTTTCCGTTACGCACGGTTTCCTGCCACCGCATCCGGGTCCAACCGCGATTGCCACGCTGTTCAACGCCGATATGGGTAAAACGCTGCTGTTTGGAACGCTGCTGGGGATTCCAACCGTAATTCTTGCCGGTCCGGTTTATGCGCGCTTCCTGAAAGGCATTGATAAGCCGATCCCGGAAGGTTTGTGGAACCCGAAAACCTTTACTGAAGCTGAGATGCCTGGTTTTGGCGTCAGCGTCTGGACGGCATTGGTGCCGGTGGTGCTGATGGCATTGCGCGCAGTGGCGGAAATGCTGCTGCCGAAAGGTCATGTGTTGTTGCCGTATGCCGAGTTCTTTGGCGACCCAATCATGGCAACCCTGATTGCGGTGCTGATTGCCATCTTCACGTTCGGTCTGAACCGTGGCCGCAGCATGGATGAAGTGATGGGCACCATCACCGATTCGATCAAGATCATCGCGATGATGCTGTTAGTGATTGGCGGTGGCGGAGCGTTTAAACAGGTGCTGGTGGACAGCGGCGTCGATAAATATATCGCCAGCATGATGCATGAAACCAATTTGTCGCCGATCTTCATGGCGTGGTCGATTGCGGCCGTGCTGCGTATTGCGCTGGGCTCCGCGACCGTGGCGGCGATTACGGCAGGCGGGATTGTCGCACCGTTGATCGTCACCAGCGGCGCCAGCCCGGAACTGATGGTGATTGCGGTCGGCTCTGGCAGCGTGATTTTCTCTCACGTCAACGATCCAGGCTTCTGGCTGTTTAAGGAGTATTTCAACCTGACCATCGGCGAAACTTTCCGTTCCTGGTCAGCACTGGAAACCATCATTTCAGTGTGCGGTTTGGTGGGCTGTTTACTGCTTGCCAACGTCATCTAAGCATCAAGGCTGAGGCATCGCGCCTCAGCCGCTTGCGGTTTACTGCGTTAAGGCGCGGAACGCCGCGAGCTCCTCTTGCGGCATACCTGCCTGTAACGCCGCGTCACAGATTTGCTCCCAGCTATTGCTATCCAGTGGAATGCCATCCCTTTCGCGTGCCACGCGGTTCTGCTCTTCCCACTCGCCGGGCACCTGAATCGGCGCATCGCCACTTTGCGGCGACTGTTTCACCCAATCAAGGAATGATTCTGCTTCTTCCTGCATCGCGGGCGCATCAAACGCATCCGGATTAACGATGATAGTGGTCATGCAGTTGAAAATGGCATCGTGGCTGGTGACCAGCGTCTCATCATGCGTGGTGCGACCGCCCGACAGCGCGCCGCCGAGGATTTCGCACATGGTCGCCAGCGCATAACCTTTGTGCAGACCGAACGGCATCAGCGAACCATACGGCGCCTGATGCATCACGCCCGGTTCGGTGGTCGGCTGGCCCTGATGATCAATCAGATAACCTGGCGCGACCTGCTGCTCTTTGTTCCACGCTACCCGCGTTTTACCAAAGGCGATGCCGCTGGTGGCGAAATCGAGCAGCAGCGGTTTGGCATTGCGGCGCGGGAAAATGGCGCAGAAAGGATTGGTGCCGAAGCGACGATCGCTACCGTTAAACGGCGCCACCATCGGATCGCCCATCACGTTGACGAAGTGGAACGAGACAAAACCGGCGGCTGCACACTGTTCCGCCCAATGACCGATACGACCAATGTGGTGCGAATGGTGTAGACCAACTGCCGCAATGCCGAGTTTGGCGGCGCGCTCAATGCCGAGCTGCATCGCCTCAAACGCCGCGACCTGACCAAAACCGTTATTACCCTGTAGCGTCAACACCGCACCGGCGTCTTTTGCAATGCTGGCATGTTGGTTGAGTTGCAAAAAGCCCTGCGCCAGCGAATTCATGTAGCTCGGAATCATGCCAACGCCGTGTGAATCGTGGCCCGCCAGGTTCGCAGCCACCAAATGATCAGCGACCAGGCGTGCCTCTTCGGCATTGCTGCCCGCATGTGACCAAATGGCTTGAACAAACTGATGAAGACGGGAAGGGGCAATAAGATGCAGCGTACTCACGCGGTTAATCTCCTTATCATGAACGATATTGCATCCTGCGACGAAACCCGTGATAACCGCAAGTCAGCGATAAAGAAGTAAAGGGCCACAAGGTGTGGCCCAAAAACTCAGTGCGGCTGTTCAAAACCCGCTTTGACCATTTGATCACGTAACGCGCGGGTAATTTCTCGGTTCCCGCCGGTGACCGGATAAATGACGTTGTTGACGACATCGTCAAGATAATGCTCTTCAAACTCCTGCATGGTGAGTTGCGTGCCACCTTCATCATTTATCGCAATGCTGCCGCTGATGTGGTTGCCGTAATCCTTTGCCTTAAGGCTGTAACGCCCCATGCTGGTATTAATCGTGCTCATAAGAATCTCCTTGTTACGTAGGCATTGATAACAATTGAGGCCTCTTCAGGCGAAGTAAGTTTAGCCGATATACGGGCGCTGAGTACGGTAACAAGGGGTAGGGAAAGCGAATGCTGCGACCCGTCTCGCAGAAAATAATCTGCGCCAAACGAAACGAGAACATAGGGCTGTGACCACGCTCGCAGCGCCCAGCGAAAGCAGAATGATCATCTATAATGGTTAACAGACACGTTATTTTTCATACTTGAAGGAGCGAACAATGAAAATAATTCTGTGGGTCATCGCCATCATCTTCATCGTTGGATTACTGACAATTACAGGCGTCTTTAAACTGATTTTCTGACAATGACAGGCACCTGCGGGTGCCTGAATTTTTTATTCAGCATAGGATTTTTCACTGTCTTCACAGGACGCCACAGGCAGAATGAGATCATGCAGATTTAGCGGTTTCTGACATCGTGCGCAGCAGGCGCCATGATGATTTGGCAAATCGACCTTTTCGCAGTCCGATAAGGTATAAAAAAATTTAGCGCAACCGCAGCGGCTACAACGAATAGTCATGTCAGTTTTTTCCCCATCTCCGTCCTGGAGTATCGAGATTTATCTTATTCGTCTGATGAGTTCAATTGATAAATTTTATTAACTTATTCCGTATGTGAATTGTTTGCGCTAAGTCTCTGAAAGCTATCTTGTTGCATGTCGTTATCATTACAACAGGTCTGCACTTTATGACCATCCCCGATAATACCTATCCGTTTATCTGGCGTTTCAATTTCGCGCCTCGCTTGAGGTAAAATTCGCCAACATCCAAGAATTCGCCTGGAGAGATTAAGTGACTTTTTTACTATTATCCTGGCAATTACGTTAGAAACTCGTCGTACAGGAAGCTGAAAAATTTGCCTTCGGATAATGAATTTTTCAGCATGACATAACAGGAAATTACGTTGTGAATCGGCACTTTTCTGCAGCTTTGTTTGGCTGCATTTTGACCTCATCGGTCTCATTTTCAGCATCAGCGGTAACCACGTCACAAGCCATCAAATCTGGCTGGAACACCTTTAGCGACAACGTCTCGCAAACCTGGTCGCAACCGCAGAATTATGATTTTTATCTGCCAGCGATTACCTGGCATAACCGTTGGACTTACGACGATGAACACATCGATAAGTACAACGAACGCCCGTGGGGCGCGGGTGCTGGCGTCTCGCGCTGGGATGAAAAAGGTAACTGGCACGGCCTGTATCTGATGGCGTTTAAAGACTCGTTTAACAAATGGGAGCCGATTGGTGGTTACGGTTGGGAAGCGACCTGGCGACCGCTTAACGATCAAAACTTCCATTTGGGGGCGGGATATACGGCGGGCGTAACGGCACGGGATAACTGGAAATATATTCCGGTTCCGCTGATATTGCCTTTAGCATCAATCGGATATGGTCCAGCCACTTTCCAAATGACTTATATTCCCGGCACTTACAATAACGGTAATGTCTATTTTGCCTGGCTGAGATTTGAGTTTTAAGCATTGGTAGCGTGCAGAAAGTGTGATCGGCATGCAAAAAATCAATATTTATCACTTTTTCATCAAATCGCACTGGACAAATGTCACCGCAATTGCTGTACTAGACGTCGACACAGTTTAGTGTCCTTTTTTCATGTAAAGGTAATATAGATGTCTAAGATCAAAGGTAACGTAAAGTGGTTTAATGAGTCGAAAGGCTTCGGTTTCATTACTCCAGAAGATGGCAGCAAAGATGTATTCGTACATTTCTCTGCAATCAACAGCAACGGTTTCAAAACTCTGGCTGAAGGTCAGCGCGTTGAGTTCGAAATCACTGACGGTGCTAAAGGCCCATCAGCTGCTAACGTTATCGCACTGTAATTTAACAGTTCGAATTCTGAAAACCCGCCTTCTGGCGGGTTTTTTTTTATTCTTAAATCAGCTCGCTGCTTTGTCTGCAGATAGATTCTGAGGCACATCTCACAGATAACTTCCGTAACACAGCCACACCAATGCTTACTTGCAGATTTTTATCCGGCAACGCTATATAACTGCTCAGGGAAAATGAGGAGGCAGGATGAACATACGTCAGGCACAGGCAAAAGACAGTTTTGCATTAAGCGCGTTGTTGACCGAATTAGGCTATAGCGCGACGGAAGGATTTATCGATACGCGATTGGCCCAGCTTATTGATCATCCCGATGAAACGTTGTTGGTCGCTGAACACGGCAATCAGGTGCTGGGTTTTCTGTCATTGCACTTTATCCCGCAGCTGGCATTGGCCGGCGATTTTGCCCGCATTAGTTACTTTTGTATTGCCGAAGGCGAGCGCAGCAAGGGCAGTGGACAGCAACTTTTGAATCACGCCGAACAGCTGGCGCGTTCACGTGGTTGCGATCGCATGGAAGTGCATTGCCACTCATCGCGTCTCAAAGCCAACCAGTTCTATGCGCGCGAGGGTTATGTGGAATCCCCGCGCTATCATATTAAAGCTCTGGGTTGAGGTTTAGCTCGCGTCCGCTGGCAATCACAATGGCGTCGGCGATGCTGTCGAGTTGTGCAAAAGGCAGCAGCGCCGCACTGACGCGAATGAATTGCCGGCTGTTAATACTACAGCGTTCGCCGGGCAGCACGGCAATGCCTCGCGCGGCCAGCGTGATCATCGCGTACTGCTCCGATTCCACTGGAATCCACACGCTTAATCCATCGCGCTCCTCCAGCACTAAACCGCGTTTCGCCAGCGCTGCCAGTAGTTGCTGGCGACGTTGCGCATAGGTGGCTTTGGCCTGCTGAATACGCTGCTGAGTCTGCTCGTCGTTGAGCATCCACGCCACGGCATCCTGCAAAATACGGCTGGTCCAGCTGACGCCAAAGTTGCGCCACGCTTGCAGACGCTTCACCATTTCCGCAGTGCCTGATAACACCGCCAGACGCAAATCTGGTCCATAAGCTTTGGAAAACGAGTGCACATGCAGCACGCGTTCGGGATAGTGGAAGCCGAGGCTAAACACCGGCCAGCGCGACAGATCACCAATGCCATCATCTTCCACGATGATGGTGCAGCTGTTCGCCAGCACGCGTGCGAGCTCTGCACTGCGTCGCTGACTCACGCTGTGTCCGGTGGCTGAATGGGTGCGCGGCTGATAGATAAACATCGCCGGAGATTTCTGCATCAGCGTGCTCAGCGCCGAGGGAATCGGCCCTTGCTCATCGCACGGCAACGGCAAAATTTCAGCGCCAATGTTGTCTAAAATATCCAGTAATCGCGTGGCTGTAGGATCTTCAATCACTACACGATCGCCCGGAGACAGCAAGGTTTGCACAATCAGGTTCATGGCATCAAAACCGCCGTCGGTCGCCAGCCAGGCTTCGGCGGGATAGGGCCAGCGCGGCGTCACGGCATCCTGCAGTTGTGGTGAAATCGCCTCGCGCTGATAGCTATTCAGTTGCGGTGAGGCAATGCCAGCCAGCATCGCCTGACGCAGATCCGGCAACAAGTCTGGATCCGGTGAGGCCATCGCCAGTGATGCCTGAACATTCTCACCGTAATTACCGATCTTCTCGAAACGAATCGGACGCGGCATTACGCTGTTGCCGCTCACCCACACGCCGCTGCGACCTTTCCCCGCCAGCACTTTCTGCTTCTTCAGTTGCGCCCAGGCAGCGGAAACGGTTGCCGGACTCACGCCCAGTCGTTCTGCCAACTCGCGTACCGCCGGCATTTGCATGCCAATTGCAATCTGCCCATCGCGAATCAGTGTTGATGCCGCATGCGTGATGCCTTTGACGGAGGCATCCGTGATCTGCTGGCTAAGCCACTCCAAATCCACACTTTGCGTCATAAGAAAATCCTTTGTTCAGTAACAAATAATAGATTGTTCAGGTTAGTATTCGCGTTTTAGACTCAAATTCAAGCACTATTTGCTGCATAAATAATCACAGCCGCAGGGCTGGCAGAACAGACGGGGGAAGGCATAACTATGGTAACCATCAGACTGGCGGTACGTGACTGGGATTACTTCACACCGCTGGCACTTGGCGATATCAAACCGGAAGGTTTCACGCTGGAGATCGATCGGGTTGGCACGTTGGTGGATAACCTCGCAACCAGCGATAAATACGATGCCGGTGAAGTGTCGTTTAGCCGCTTTGCTCAGGCGCGGGCTAAAGGTGACACTTCGCTGCTGGGCCTGCCACACTTCCTGATGCGCGGTTTCCGCCAGCGCTGCATCATCACGTGCAGCGACAGCCCGATTACCACGCCAGCGCAGCTGAAAGGAAAAAAGATTGGCGTAACCGGCTGGCAGGATTCAGGCAACACCTGGACGCGCACCGTGCTGCGTGAAGCGGGCGTGGAGATTGATGATGCGTACTGGTTTGCCGGACGTTTGACCGAAGATCATCCGATTGTTGATCGTCTGGCCGGTTTTGGCCGCCCGGGCCGCATTGAACCGGCGCCAGGCGAGCGCCCCCTAATTGAACTGCTGAAGGCGGGCGAGCTGGATGCGGTCTTTACGCCCTTTATGCCGGAAGGTTTCTTCCTCGCCGATTCAGGTCTGCGCCAGTTGCAGGTGGATTTTGCCGCTGCCGAGCGCGACTATTTTAATCGCGTCGGTTATGTGCCGGGCATTCACTTGCTGGCGCTGAAGCCCGCCTTAGCCGAGGCGCATCCGTGGCTGCCGCAGGCGCTGAGCGACATCATTGATCGTTCATACCAGATGTGGATGAAGAAGCGCGAGAAATACGCCGACACCACGCCGTGGCTGCTGGATGATTTGCGGCGCACCGCGCAGGAATTACCCGCCAACTGGAATCAGAACGGATTTTCGGTTAACAAAAAGATGATTGCCGACTTTGCGAATGAGCTGTTCCAGCAAGGTTTAACCCAAACATTGCTGACACCGGAAGTGATTTTCCCGGCTGCGGCGCAAGGAGAATAACCATGAAAGTAGCAATGGGACAATTTGCCGTCAGCCGCGAATGGCAGGAAAACACCGACATCTGCATTGGACTGATGAATCAGGCGCTGGCGGGCGGCGCGGATCTGCTGGTGCTGCCGGAAGGCGTGCTGGCGCGTGATATCGCCGATCCTGATCTGGTGCTGAAAGCGGCGCAGCCGCTGGATGGTCCTTTCGTCACGCAGTTGCTGGCGGTTAGCAAAGGCAACAACCTGACCACCATGATGAGCGTGCACGTGCCGACAGAAGGGCAGAAGGCGCTTAACGTGCTGATCGCCATTCGCAACGGTGAAATCATCGCCGAATATGTGAAGCTGCACCTGTACGATGCCTTCGCCATGCAGGAGTCGCAGCGCGTGAATCCAGGGCGCGAGATTCCGCCGCTAGTTGACGTGGCTGGCATGAAAGTGGGGTTGATGACCTGCTACGACGTGCGCTTCCCGGAGCTGGCACGTCGCTTAGTGCTCGACGGCGCCGATGTGCTGGTGCTGCCGGCTGCATGGGTGAAAGGGCCGCTAAAAGAGATGCACTGGGAATTGCTGACCACCGCGCGTGCGCTGGAAAACACTTGCTACATGGTGGCGGTGGGCGAATGCGGTCCACGCAACATCGGCAACAGTCTGGTGATCGATCCGTTGGGCGTGGCGATCGCCAAAGCGCCGGAATCAGCCGCGCTGGTGTTTGCCGATCTCGATCCACAGCGCATCGCCTATGCACGCAGCGTACTGCCGGTGCTGGAGAATCGTTGTTTCGCTCGTCCCGAACTTAAACCGCTTTGATCGCTGGGGAATCCGACTGATGAAAATTCTTGCTACCGCCATCGCGCTTTCATTGGGCCTGACGGCCTGTTTCGCTCAGGCAGCTGACGCTATTCCAACGCAAAAAGTGGATCAGGCACTGCACGATCGTCTGCCAGCAGAGATTAAAAGCAGCGGCAAAATGATCTCGGTGAACAACGGCTCCTTTCCTCCGTACGAGATCGTTAATGGTCCGCACTCAATGGATGGTGCCTCCGCCGATCTCACCGAAGCGCTGGCACAGCTGCTGGGCGTGAAGATTGAACATGCCACCGTCAGCGGTTTATCGGGCGTGCTCACCGGCATTAATTCTGGCCGTTACCAGATGGCGATTGGGCCGATTGGGGATTATCCGGATCGTCAGCAGAAGGTCGATTTTATCGACTTCGTGCAGGAGTTCGTGGTGTTTGGCGTACAGAAAGGCAATCCATCCAAGATTAACGGTCTGGAAGATACCTGCGGCAAACGCATTGCGGTGATGGCGGCGGGTTCAGCGGAGCAGGTGATTCGTAAGCAGTCCGATGCCTGTGTCGCGGCGGGTAAACCGGCGGTGGTGGTGCAATCCTTTACCGATCAGCCGTCGTCGATTTTAGCCGTGCGCTCAAAACGCTCCGATGCCTTCTTCTCATCGCAGGCGCCACTGACTTACTTTATCGAACAGGCTAACGGTCAGCTGGAGCTGTCGGGCAAAGGCAAGAAAAACGGCTTTGGCGACATTTTCCAGGGCACCGTGGTACCGAAGGGGTCGGAACTCGGCAATGTGGTGCTGGATGCTTACAAAGAGCTGTTCAGTAACGGCACCTACGCGGCCATCATGAAGAAGTGGAAGTTAGACGGCAACGTGTTGCAGCAACCGGGACGTAACCTGGCGCAAGGGGCAGCAAAATGAGTCCGGTCACCAACAATTCGCGAGCCAGGGATAAGGCCGACGTGCAGCAGCGCGATGTGGCTTTTGCCCGCAGTGCGCCCACTTATGGGCGCTGGATCTCATGGATTTTGGTGCTGGTTATTGCCGCAGACTTCCTCTGGCTGGTGGCGACCAACCCCAATTTTGAGTGGAACGTCGTGCTGCAGTGGTTCACCGAAGGTTCGGTGATGAAAGGCCTGCAGGTTACGCTCGGCTTAACGGTGGTGTCGATGATTCTTGGCACGCTGCTGGGGCTGTTGCTGGGCGTGTGGCGTCTTTCGGATAACAAATTGCTGAGCGGCTTATCGTCGCTCTACATCTGGTTTTTCCGTGGTACGCCGCTGCTGGTGCAGCTGATCTTTTGGTACAACCTGTCGACGCTGTTTCCCACGATCTCGATCACTATTCCGTGGACGGATATCACCTTTGCCAGCTGGAATACCAACGATCTGATTACGCCATTGACCGCAGCGATTGCTGGACTGGCGCTTAATGAAGCGGCCTATATGGCCGAGATCATTCGCGCTGGCTTACTGTCAGTGGATAACGGTCAGGTTGAAACCACGCAGGCGTTTGGCATGAGCCGCAGCCGTGCGCTGCGCCGTGTCATCATTCCACAGGCGATGCGTTCGATCATTCCGCCAACCGGCAACCAGTTGATTAGCATGATCAAAGCGACCTCGCTGGTGAGTGTGATCGCCATGGGCGATCTGTTGTACTCGGTGCAGGCCGTGTATAACCGCACCTTTGAAATTATCCCGATGCTTATGGTTGCAGTGATTTGGTATCTGTTTATCACCTCGATTCTCAACGTGGGTCAGTCCGCCATCGAGCGTTACTACGCACGCGGCACTACCCGCACGGTGGTGAACAAACGTCGTGTTGCCGCTAACGAAGCCGCGCCAGCCGTCGCGCACCGTCTGAAGGAGGATGTATGAGTGACGTTCAGCCGCTGGTGCGTGCGCGTAATGTGCAGAAGAGTTATGGCGATAATGAGGTGCTGAAAGGCATCGATCTCGATGTGTTTCCCGGTGAAGTGGTGGTGATTCTCGGGCCATCGGGTTCGGGTAAATCTACCTTTTTGCGCTGCATTAATCATCTGGAAGACATGAATGCCGGTTCAATTATGGTGGGTGACGACCAGATCGGGTACGAGCTGAAGCGCGGTATTTTGCATCGCCTGTCGGCGCGTAAAATTGCTCATCAGCGTCAGAAAATCGGTATGGTGTTTCAGCAGTTCAACCTCTATCCGCATATGACGGTGCTGCAAAACATCATTGAAGCGCCGATTGGTGTGCACAAATTTGCGCGGCAGGACGCGCTCAAGCATGCCCGTGAACTGCTGGCGACCGTGGGATTGAGTGACAAAGCGGATGCCTGGCCGCGTCATCTGTCAGGGGGGCAACAGCAGCGTGTGGCGATTGCGCGTGCGCTGGCGATTAAACCGGCGCTGATGCTGTTTGATGAACCCACTTCGGCACTCGATCCGGAGTTAGTCGGCGAAGTGCTGGCCACCATGCGCACATTAGCCGATCAAGGTCTGACCATGATTGTGGTGACCCATGAAATTGGTTTCGCGCGTGAGGCGGCCGATCGCGTGGTGTTTATGGATGGTGGCGTGGTGGTGGAGCAGGGCAGTCCGGAGCAAGTGATTGGTAATCCGCAGCATCCGCGCACGCAGGCGTTTCTCAGCCGCTTTATTTAGGCGGTCTCACTCTGTTACAGATTGCAGTTGAGGCCGTTTATAAACTGCGCGTTAATAGTCAGGTCCGTTTTTCACATTGGTTGAAAGGTAAATTATGGAAGGTATCAGTATTGCCAAACTGCTGATCATCGGTGCGCTCATCGTACTGCTTTTTGGCACCAACAAGTTACGTTCACTGGGTGGCGATCTGGGTTCCGCAATCAAAGGCTTTAAGAAAGCCATGAAAGATGATGAATCCGGCGCATCCAAAAGCAGCGTTGAAGAAGCGCCTGCTGAGCGTGTCAGCCACAAAGAGTAATCTCTGCGCCGAACGTCAATAAGTGTAAATATTTATTACGTTGATAAAAAACCAGACTGTTGTCAGTCTGGTTTTTGTTTTTTTGCGTCTTAGTGCCAAACAATGCTGGCAACACCTTGTTCATGTAGATCAAACAAGCTGGTGTGAACCATTGATGGATAGGTAGTGATCCCATCCTGGGTTTGCCAGTCATCAAGCATCAGGTCAGTTAAAACCAACGGCAACAGTGACACTGGCGTTTCATCCTGTGGAGGGACCCAGTCGATTAGCGCCGCATCAATCATATCCAGCTGACCGTCCTCGATTGGCAACAGAATGATGCTGGGTTTGGCTTCGATGACAAATAGACAGTCGATTTTGTTGCCAACCACGCCCTGCGCACTGGTCGGCATGGCACTGAACGTATGCTGAGCGGCGGGCAAATCCGCAGGCAGTGCAAACTGCCATTGACCGTCATCCGCAATCTCCTGGCTTCCAACCAGCACATCATCAACGTAGAAAAGCAAGATAGAACCTACAGGCGCATCACCACTGAATAGGATATTGCCGTTTTTATCCTGTGTATTGCGGTTGATGGTTACTTCGCTCTCCACTGCGGCAAGCGTTGTGATCGTTACCCACGATGCCGGTTCGCTGGCAGGCTGTTCAGGCAATGCCAACAGTTCATGTATCGCCACGTCAATAAATTGCGGGTTGGATTCTGCTGCCCAGTTTGATGAAACTGGCATCGCAATCTCCGCCCCCAGCAGCTCAAAGTTCCATTGGTTTTCTGCATCATATGCAATCAATGAATGCGTCATGTGCAGGGTTGGGGACTGGGAGATTGCTGGCAGGATCGTCACTGCTGGCTGAGCAAGGGCCACTTCCGCGTTAACCCACGCCTTTTCAGGAAGCGGCAGTTGCAGATGCATCTCGTTGTAGCGATGCTCAATACTGATGGCGGTAGCGATAAAGGCATTGGCACAGGACGCGTGCGCTGACGTATAGGGATTGGTGATGTCTTTCGGCGTGGTGCGCGTTTTTAGCGCCTCCAGGCTCTCTTCTGATGCGCCATAGTGCCGCGCCTCTGAGGATGGACCTGACACATCCGGTGCTCGTAGTACATCGAGCGCCTTTCTATGAAAGGAAGTTTGCATAATCTGACCTTCAAAAAATACACTGAGAAAAAATGAACAGGCTCTTATGGCCTCAGCGGTTAAAGCGTCAGGTTTGCGACAAAGATTAAGTGGGTGTGGGGGGATTTTTGCGATTGCGCCCTATTAAGAACGCAATCGCGAGGAATATTACTTAACTTCCAGACCTTTGGCCTGCATATCGGCGTGATAAGACGAGCGCACAAACGGGCCGCAGGCGGCATGGGTGAAGCCCATCGCCATCGCTTCCTCTTTCATCTCATCAAACTCGGCTGGGCTAACGTAGCGCTGCACCGGCAAGTGGTGACGGCTCGGTTGCAGATACTGTCCCAGCGTCAGCATGGTGACGCCGTGGCGACGCAGATCGCGCATCACTTCAATGATCTCGGCATTGGTTTCGCCAAGGCCCACCATCAAACCCGATTTGGTCGGGATATCCGGATGTGCTTCTTTGAAACGCTCCAGCAGCTTCAGTGACCAATCGTAGTTGGCGCCTGGGCGGACCTGACGGTAAACGCGCGGCACGTTCTCCAGATTGTGGTTAAACACATCAGGTGGCGTCGCGGTGAGGATGTCCAGCGCGCGATCCATACGACCACGGAAGTCCGGCACCAGCGTTTCAATTTTGATGGTTGGGCTTTTTTCGCGAATCGCGCTGATGCAGTCAGCAAAGTGCTGAGCACCGCCGTCGCGCAGGTCATCGCGGTCCACCGAAGTAATCACCACGTAACGCAGCGCCATGTCGGCGATGGTTTGGGCCAGTTTCAGCGGTTCGTTAGCGTCAGGCATATTCGGACGGCCATGGGCCACGTCGCAGAATGGGCAGCGGCGGGTACAAATTGCGCCGAGGATCATAAAGGTCGCGGTGCCGTGGTTAAAACACTCGGCAAGGTTAGGGCAGGAGGCTTCTTCACACACTGAGTGCAGACCGTTTTTACGCATCGCGGCTTTGATGCCCTGAATGCGGCTGGAATCCGCAGGCAGTTTGATCTTCATCCATTCCGGCTTACGCAGAATTTCTTCACGCTCAACCATCACGGTTTTCACCGGGATCAGCGCCATTTTGTCGGCATCGCGATACTTGACGCCACGTTCCATCTGAATTGGTTTACTCATAAATCTGCAGGTTCCGGTCGGGATTGCGATTTGAAAGCTTCCTCACTCAAACTGAGAACCAGGCTTTCAACTTTTTTTGAAAATATGGCAAAAATTATATCATCTCGTCTGCCCATAAGCAGCCGATTAGCCAGTGCAAAAGTTACAATTTTGTAAATGCGCACGTACAGTCAAGGTCAGACTGCGGCATCACTTTGCCATTCCAGTTGGGTAAATCCGGTCAAACGGGCGAAATGCTGCACCAGACGCGGCTGCACATCGGCGGGCGTAACGTCCGGCTGCAGCTGGCTGAGCTGCGTCATCTGCATTCCGGCATAACCGCACGGATTGATGCGCAGGAAGGGCGCGAGATCCATCGCCACATTCAGCGCCAGGCCGTGAAACGAGCAGCCTTTGCGGATGCGCAGCCCCAGCGAACAAATCTTGTCATCGCCCACGTACACGCCTGGCGCATCCGGTCGCGCACGGGCGCGGATGTTGTAGTCGGCGAGCGTGGCGATCACCGTTTCTTCCAGTGCCGTCACCAACTCACGCACGCCCATCTTGCGGCGTTTCACGTCGATCAGCACATACATCACCTGTTGGCCGGGGCCATGGTAGGTGACCTGGCCGCCGCGATCGCTTTGTACCACCGGAATATCGCCCGGCATCAGCAGATGTTCGGCTTTACCTGCCTGACCTTGGGTAAACACGGGATGATGTTCCACCAGCCAGATTTCATCGGCGGTGTTGCTGTCGCGTTGATCGGTAAAGTGATGCATCGCATCGGAGATGGGTTGCCAATCGCGCTGGCCGAGTTGACGAACAAGAAGCGTATTAGCTGACAAAGCAGAGATCCGGTAAAGAGTGGAAGGCAGAGTATAACGCTGGCAAAGCGGACTTTGCCAGCGCCAGAATTACAGCACCATACGCACGATTTCGATGTTGCCCAGCTCTTCGTACAGGGTTTCAACCTGCTCAATGTGGGTGGCGATGATGGTAATGGAAACCGAGTGATAGTTGCCTTTGCTGCTTGGCTTAACATCCGGTTTGTAATCGCCTGGCGCGTGGCGCTGCACCACTTCAACCACTTGATCAACCAGCTCCGGTTGCGCCAAACCCATCACTTTGTAGGTGAAAGGCGTAGGGAATTCGAGCAGTTCATTCAATTTGGTTTTCATACATTGACTCCGGTGCTTAAAAAAACAGGCTCCCGCCGAGGCGGGAGCAAAGATAGTAGCTTATTTGGGGGCAAATTGGCGTTTTTTCAAGCGCGCCTTAGCCAAACCAGTGGTGGAACATCAGTTTGATGTAATCGATGATGCGGCCGAAGAAACCGCCTTCTTTCACTTCGTTCAGCACCACCAGCGGACGCTGTTCAACGGTTTTGCCATCCAACTGGAAGTTGATGCTGCCCACGACCTGATTTTTCTGCAGCGGTGCGTGCAGTTCAGTGTTGTTCAGCACATAGCTGGCTTTCAGGTCTTTCATGCGGCCACGTGGGATGGTCAGATAGGCATCTTTTTCCACGCCCAGCTGAACACGATCGCTGTCACCGAACCACACGGGCTCAGACGCAAATTCTTTGCCTGCTTTCAGCGGTGCCACGGTTTCGAAGAAGCGGAAGCCCCACGTCAGCAATTTCTTGCTCTCGGTTTCACGGCCTTTATAAGTCCGACCGCCCATCACTGCGGAGATCAAACGCATCTGGCCTTCAGTGGCAGAGGCAACCAGGTTGTAGCCCGCTGCGTCTGTGTGACCAGTTTTGATGCCATCCACGTTCAGGCTGGTATCCCACAGCAAACCGTTACGGTTAGTCTGCTTGATGTTGTTAAAGGTGAAATCTTTTTCACGGTAAACCGCGTACTCATCAGGCACGTCACGGATCAGTGCCTGACCGATCAACGCCATATCGCGCGGCGAGCTGTATTGGCCTTCCGCATCCAAACCGTGCACGGTCTGGAAGTGGGTGTTTTTCAGGCCCAGTGCGCCAACGTAGTTGTTCATCAGGTTAACGAACGCGTCCTGGCTGCCGGCAACATAATCCGCCATCGCCACACAAGCGTCGTTACCTGATTGCAGCACGATGCCGCGCGTCAGCTGAGAAACCGGTACACGATCGCCTGGCTTCAGGAACATCAGGGATGAACCTTTGAATACCGGATTACCGGTTGCCCAGGCATCTTTGCCCACGGTCACGATGTCATCGTTATGGATTTTGCCCGCTTTGACCGCCTGACCAATCACGTAGCTGGTCATCATTTTGGTCAAACTTGCCGGATCGCGGCGTGCATCCGCGTTCTTTTCGGCCAGCACTTTGCCGGAGTTATAGTCGATCAGCACATAAGCTTCAGCATCAATGTCCGGTACGCCCGGAATCATAGTCTTAAGGTTAATATCGTCCGCAAAAGCGGCATGGCTGAGAGAAAGAGCGACCAGTGATCCCACTGTCAGGCGTTTCAGAAAACGAGAAGGTTTCAGCGTATTCATGTTCAGGACTACAACATCCGTGGGTTTAGAGTGAAAAAAGTGCCTAACTATAGCAAACGCCCCGATCGGGCGACATCTTGCTTTGCAAATCAGTTTCAGCAGGAAATGTCACTGTCCGTTACATTGATGGACGGGCAGTGGTAATAAATGAGCTCATTTGCGCTTCAGTGTTTAGACGCTGCTGCAACGCGGCGGCTTCGGCACGGCTTTTATAGCCGCCTAACTGAATGCGATAGACATTGCCATTGGCTTCAACGGCGCCCGGTACGCCAAAACGTTTACCCAGGCTTTCCGCCAGCTGGCGCGCCCGCGCTGGATCGTTAATCGCACCAACCTGCACCACATAACCGCTGCCAGCATGGGCATTCTGGCTGCTGGCAGGCGCGGCTACGGCTGGTGCGGGAGAGGTTGGTGCTGCTGGCGCGGCAACCGGCTCGCTGCCTTCCAGCACACCCGTGGCTAACGGCTGCGGCGCACCGAGAAAACCGCTGCTTTGCACTGGCGCACCCATGCTGTCACTGCTTTGCAAGGTGCTGTTATCTACGGCGCGCACATCTTGCGGTGCAGGCGCGGGTGCCGCATTGGCGCTACCGCCCATCATCACCATACCGCCGCCGAGGTCCGGACGCGCGGGCAGGGCATAGCTCTGTTTGGCGACGGTGGTTCCGATGGTGCCGGGACCAGAAACTGAGCCATCCGGAGCCACTTTGATGTAATCAACGCGCACGCGGGTATTGTTAGAGATATTCAGGCGATCGCCCGCCGCACGCGACAGGTCGATAATGCGGCCTGGCGTATAAGGACCGCGATCGTTAACGCGCACCACAATCTGGCGACCGTTGGCGAGGTTAGTGACGCGCACATAGCTCGGCAGCGGCAGCGTAGGGTGCGCGGCTGTCATGCCTTCCGGATCGTAAGATTCACCGATAGCAGTGCGATTACCCTGCGCTTCGTCACCGTACCAGGTGGCTAAACCCACTTCACTGTAGTTCGACGGATCTTTGATCACGCGGTAGTTTTTACCGTTGACGCTGTAATCCTGGCTGGTGGAAGGATTGATAGGTTCATAGCGTGGTTCCACGCCAGGAATTTCCACTACCGGGCCGTTATAGGCCGGTTGCGGTGGCGCAGTATTATTCTGCGGTTCCGGTGTGGAACAGGCAGCCAGTACCAATGATGCCAGTGCAACCCCAAGCCAGTCCTTACGCATGTGCAGCCTCTTAAACGCTTTTAGATAACATTTTTCGATGAGTATGGATCGACATCACAATGCCAAATCCAGCCATTAACACAATCAATGCCGATCCGCCGTAGCTCACCAGCGGCAGCGGTACGCCAACCACCGGTAAGATACCACTTACCATGCCAATGTTAACGAAAACATAAACGAATAAAATCAGCATCAAACCGCCCGCCATCACGCGACCAAAGGTGGTCTGCGCACGCGCAGCGATAATCAGTCCGCGCATGATCAGCAGCAAATAGAGTACCAGCAATAACAACACGCCAACCAGGCCGAGTTCTTCCGCTAACACGGCAAAAATAAAGTCGGTATGACGCTCAGGCAGGAATTCCAGCTGCGATTGGGTGCCATGCAGCCAGCCTTTGCCGCGCAGGCCACCGGAACCGATAGCAATCTTCGACTGAATAATGTGATAACCGGCGCCGAGCGGGTCGCTTTCCGGGTCCAGCAGCATCATCACGCGGTCACGCTGATAATCGTGCATCAGGAAGAACCACAAAATCGGGATAAAGGCCGCCACCAGCAGCACGGCGATACCAATTAGCTTCCAGCTCATACCGGATAAAAACAGCACAAATAGACCGGAAGCGGCGATCAGAATCGACGTACCCAGGTCAGGCTGTGCCGCCACCAGCAGCGTCGGCATGAAAATCAGCACCAGCGCGATGCCGGTGTTTTTCAGCGTCGGCGGACAGACATCGCGGTTAATAAAGCGCGCCACCATCAGCGGCACGGCAATCTTGGCGATCTCCGAGGGCTGAAAGCGCACAAAACCCAAATCGAGCCAGCGCTGTGCGCCTTTACTGATGTGGCCAAAGGCATCCACCGCGATCAGCAATATCACGCAGACAATATAGAGATAGGGTGCCCAGCTTTCGTAAACGCGCGGCGGCACCTGCGCCAGCACCAGCATGATGACGATGCCCATGGCAATCTGCCCGAACTTACGCTCGGTCATGCCGGGATCCTGTCCGCTGGCGCTCCAGATGACAATGGCGCTGTAGGTCAGCAAGCTGAGAATGATCAGCATAAACAGCGGGTCGATATGGATGCGCGTCCAGATCGATCTTTTCTGCGGACTATCGTTCATGGACATTGTTATTCACCTTCGTAGCCGGGCGGCATCGGTGCGGCTTCTGGCAGCACGGTATTATTGTCGCCTAACATAATGTGGTCGAGAATCTGGCGCATCACGGTGCCAACAGCCGGACCTGCGCCGCCGTTTTCCAGAATCATGGTGACGGCCACGCGCGGCTTATCGTACGGCGCGTAAGCGGTCATTAATTTATGGTCGCGCAAGCGCTCTGCAATCTTGTGCGCGTTATAGACTTCATTTTCTTTCAGGCCGTAAACCTGTGCGGTACCGGATTTGGCGGCGATTTTGTAAGGCGCATCGGCAAAACTCTTGTGTGCCGTACCGTTGGCGCGGTTCGCTACGCCATACATGCCGTCTTTAGCAATTTCCCAGTAGCCTGAGTGAATGTCGCCAATCGGTGCATCCGGCGGCTGGCGATAGGGCACCATGGTTTGGCCTTCACGCGTGGCGCGCAGTAAGTGCGGCACCTTGATCACACCGTCGTTAATCAGAATCATCATCGCTTTGTTCATCTGAATCGGTGTCGCTGTCCAGTAGCCCTGACCAATACCCACCGGAATGGTGTCACCTTGATACCACGGTTTCTTAAAGCGCTTAAGCTTCCACTCGCGTGTAGGCATGTTGCCCGCGCTCTCCTGCGGCAGGTCAATGCCGGTGCGATGGCCGTAACCAAACTTAGTCATCCACTCCGACAGGCGATCGATGCCCATATCGTAGGCGACCTGATAGAAGAAGGTATCCGCTGATTCTTCCAGCGATTTGGTGACGTTCAGGCGGCCGTGGCCCCATTTTTTCCAGTCGCGATAGCGCTTTTCCGAGCCGGGCAGTTGCCACCAGCCGGGATCGAACAGGCTGGTGTTGCGGTTGATTACGCCTGCGCTCAGTGCCGACACGGCAACGTAAGGTTTCACCGTGGAAGCCGGTGGATAGGAAGCTTGCAGCGCACGGTTATACAGCGGACGGTTTTCGTCGCTCAACAGTGCTTTGTAATCTTTGCTGGAGATGCCGTCGACAAACAGGTTCGGGTCATAGCTCGGCGTTGACACCAGCGCAAGGATTTCGCCGGTGCGCGGATCGCTTACCACCACCGCCGCGCGGCTGCCGGTGAGCAAGGTTTCGATGTATTGCTGCAGCTTGAGGTCAACCGTCAGATAAATATCGCGTCCGGCCTGCGGAGACTGCTCGTGCAGCTGGCGGATGACGCGGCCACGGTTGTTAACTTCAACCTCTTCATAACCGGTTTTACCGTGCAGCACATCTTCGTAATAGTTCTCGATGCCGAGCTTGCCGATATCATGGGTAGCCGCATAGTTCGGCCATTTGCCTTCCTGATCGAGGCGTGTGACATCGCGATCGTTAATTTTAGAGACGTAGCCCACCACATGCGTCAGCGTCTGGCCGTAAGGATAGTAGCGGCGCTGATAGCCTTTTACTTCCACGCCAGGAAAACGGTACTGATTGACGGCAAAACGCGCTACCTGCACCTCGTTTAAACCGATTTTGACCGGAATCGAGGTAAAGCGGCGTGAGCGTTTGCGCTCTTTTTCAAACGCATCGATATCGTCGTCGGTCAGATCCAGCACCGGACGCAGATCCTGCAAGGTCTGCTTCAGGTTTTCGACCTTTTCCGGCATCAGTTCGGCCTGATAGATGGTGCGATTCAACGCTAGCGGCACGCCGTTACGATCAAAAATAATGCCGCGACTCGGCGCCACCGGCACCAGTTTGATGCGGTTTTCATTCGAACGGGTGCTGTAGTCGTCAAAGCGCAGAATTTGCAGGTGGTACATATTGACCACCAGAATGCTGGAGAGCAGCAGGATGCCAACAAAAGCCACCAATGCTCGGCGGACAAAAAGTTTCTGTTCGGCAGTGTAATCGCGAAAGGCGTTGCTCTGTAATTTCATCCGCTACATTTATTGTCTGGGGTTGTCAGGCGTTTATTCACGATGATAAGGATGATTCGTGGTGATGCTCCACGCACGATACAGGCTTTCTGCTACCAGCACACGCACCAGCGGATGTGGCAACGTGAGCGCTGACAGTGACCAGCTTTGTTCGGCAGCGGCCTTGCACGCGGGTGCCAGTCCTTCCGGACCGCCGATCAACAGGCTGACATCGCGGCCATCCAGTTTCCAGCGTTCAAGTTGCTGCGCCAACTGTGGGGTTTCCCACGGCTGCCCGGGGATATCCAGCGTGACAATACGATTGCCTTTGCCCACGGCGGCCAGCATCGCTTCACCTTCTTTTTCCAGAATGCGTTTGATGTCGGCGTTCTTGCCGCGTTTGCCGGCAGTCACTTCGATCAGTTCAAACGGCATATCTTTCGGGAAGCGGCGCAGATACTCCATGAAACCGGTCTGAACCCAGTCGGGCATTTTAGTGCCGACGGCTACAAGCTGCAGTTTCACGTCTTAGCTCCAGAGTTTTTCCAGCTCGTACAGCTGGCGGCTCTCTGCTTCCATCACGTGCACAATCACGTCACCCAGGTCAACGACCACCCAATCGGAGGCGGTTTTGCTGTCAACACCCAGTGGCCTCAGGCCCGCAGTGCGCGATTCCTGCACCACATGATCGGCGATAGAAGCGACGTGACGTGTTGAAGTGCCGGTGCAAATAATCATGCAATCGGTGATGCTGGATTTGCCCTGAACATCAATAGCAATGATGTCCTGGCCTTTGAGATCATCAATCTTATCAATAACGAACTCTTGGAGTGCTTTACCTTGCAAAAGGTTCCCCTTAAAAACAGGTGATTACGGACGGGCTAACGATGCGAGAAAGGTAGCCGAAAATGAAGCGGCGCAGTATAGCATGCTGCCTTTAGCTGCGATATAAGCCAACGCTATCGATGTAGTCGATCACTGCATCTGGCAGTAAATCCGCGCAGGAGATCCCCGCATGGCGGCGCTGACGGATTTCGGTGGCGGAAATGTCGAGCAGCGGCGTATCTGCCAGCCAGATGTGTCCTGCAGGTGAGTGATGAAGCTGCTGCACATCATCGGCGAGATGCTCATCAAGCCATTGCTGCATCTCAGGCGTTTCCATCTGGGCGGCGTAACCCGGACGCTTACACACCAGCAAATGGCACAGCGACAGCAAATCTTGCCAGCGATGCCATTTGGCTAACGTTAGCAGAGAATCCTGGCCGATGATAAACCCGAGGGGCTGTTCTGTGCCGCGTTCCGCACGCAGTGCTTCCAGCGTAGCCACCGTCCAGGACGGCGTTGCACGCTCCAGTTCACGCGTATCGATATCAAACAGCGGGCGATCGGCGATGGCACAGCGCAGCATCTCAACGCGCTGTTGCGCAATGGCTTCCGGCTGCGGGCGATGCGGCGGCACGTTGTTGGGTAGCAATGTGACCTTTTTCAAACCCACTTGCTGGGCCAGCGCTTCTACCGGGCGGAGATGGCCGTAGTGAATCGGATCGAAGGTGCCGCCAAACAGGGCGTAGAGTTTAGACATCGGTAAAGCTCAGTGGGAAATCGCGGTGACACAGCAGCAGCGACAGCGTTTCCAGCTGCGGCCACAGGTTTTGGCCGTAATCCTGCTTCATGCTGAGTTCCAGCTCTGCCAGCAAATGCACCGCACGTTGTAAACGCTGCGCATCAAGGCGCTGCAAGGCTTCGGTAAACAACGCGCGGCGGTTTTGCCAGATGCGTTGCTGATCCATTAGCGTGCGCAGCGCTTGTTTGGCCTGATTACGTTGCAGATGCAGCAGCGTGAGTAAATCGCGTTGCAGCGTGCGCAGCAGAATCACCGCTTCGCTGTCCTCTTTCTCCAGCTGATGCAGGATGTGCAGGGCGCGTTTGCTTTTTCCCGCCAGCAGCGCATCCACCCAATGGAACGGAGTAAAGTGCGCGGCATCGTTGACGGCGGCCTCGACGCGCGGCAGCGTCAATTTGCCATCCGGCCACAACAGCGATAAGCGTTCCAGCGCCTGCGACAGCGCCAGCAGATTCCCTTCATAGCAGTAGCAAAGCAGCTGGATCGCTGCATCATCAACGCTCAACTTCATCGCTTTGGCGCGACTCGCCACCCAGCGCGGCAGTTGCGCTTGTTCAGGCGTCTGGCACGGCACTAACACCGCCTGCGCGCTCAGCGCTTTAAACCAGGCGCTATTTTCCTGTGCTTTGGTCAGTTTCGCCATGCGCAGCACCAGCAAAATATCGCTGTGCAGCAGCGTAGAGAGTTTCATCAACTGCTCGGCGATAGCGGCGTTTGGACCGTTTTCAGGCAGTTGCAGTGTCAGGGTTTGGCGTTGGGTAAACAGGCTGAGCGATTGGCAGCTGACAAAGATCGCATCCCAATCGGTTTGCGCATCGATGGTGACGCTGAAGTGCTCTTCAAATCCCTGTGCGCTGGCGGTAGCTCGGATCGCATCCGCGCTTTCCTGAATCAGCAGGGGTTCATTACCGGTGAGAAAATAACAGGCGCGCAGCCCCTCTCGGAGCTGCGCGCTCAGTTGTTCAGGATAAATCCTGATCATTGCAGACTGGTGGCTGACGAAGAAGACACTTCCGGTGAGTTCTGTCCCGGTGCAATCGTCTCAGGCTGCGGCAAAGTATCTTTGTTGCTTTCCTGCGCGGCATGCACGGTCAGCAGTTTACGGACTAACTGCTCGGACGCGCGCTGACGCATCTCCTGCACGATCATATCCTGTTCGGCATCCTTCGCCAGTGCGGCATTCGGGTTGTCGAAGAAGGAGCGATACACGGTGGTGCTGATCGGGTAGATACCTTTACCCGGCAGCAGAACCTGTGCAGTGACCGTCATCACCAGCGAGTATTCTGCGGTAGTACCGCTGATGAACACCGAAGCGGTATCACGTCCCTGGCCTTCAGCACCCAAACGCAGCGTTGGGTATTTTGCGCTGGCTGCTTTGCTGTCTTCAATGATGGTGACATTGTTGATCCGCAGCTGCTGGCGCACGGCTCGCGCCAGTGGGCCATAGGGATCGCCGCTCTGGACGATAAGGGTTTTCATCTCACTCGGCACCGAGGTGGTGCCGCGCGGGTGGAAACCACAGCCTGCGGTAATCAATACCGCAAGCAGGACAAACAGCCTGATAATCAGTTGTCGCACAGTTCCTCCTGAACTTAACCTACGACCAGGTTAAGCAGTTTGCCGGGGACATAAATCACTTTACGAATGGTGACGCCATCCAGATATTTCGCCACCAAATGCTCCTGCGCAGCACGCGCCTGCACCTGCTCCTGCGTGGCATCCGTCGCAACGGTAATCTTGCCGCGCACTTTGCCATTCACCTGCACCACGACCAGCAGCGAATCTTCCACCATGGCCGCTTCATCGGCTACCGGCCAGCTGGCTTCGTCGATGCTGCCTTCGCCGCCCAGCGCTTGCCATAATACATAGCTGGCGTGCGGGGTGAACGGATAGAGCAGACGCGTCACAGCGACCAGCGCTTCCTGCAGCAGCGCGCGATCTTGCTCGCTCTCCTGCGGGGCACGGATCAGCTTGTTCATCAGTTCCATGATGGCAGCGATGGCGGTGTTGAACGTCTGACGACGACCCACGTCATCGGCCACTTTGGCGATAGTTTTGTGCAGATCGCGACGCAGCGCTTTCTGATCGTCATTCAGGCTGTTGACGTCCAGCGCCACGGTCGCGCCTTTGGCAATGTGTTCGTAAGCCAGTTTCCACACGCGCTTCAGGAAGCGGTTGGCACCTTCAACGCCCGATTCCTGCCACTCCAGCGTCATCTCTGCTGGCGAAGCAAACATCATGAACAGACGTACGGTATCTGCACCGTAACGCTCAACCATCAGCTGTGGATCGATGCCGTTGTTTTTCGACTTCGACATTTTGCTCATGCCGGCGTAAACCACTTCACGACCTTCATTGTCGATGGCTTTAATAATGCGGCCTTTCTCATCGCGCTCAACGGTGACGTCAACCGGAGAAACCCAGTTACGCTCGCCGTTCACGCCGAGATAGTAGAACGCATCAGCCAGCACCATGCCCTGACACAGCAGGCGTTTGGCTGGCTCATCCGAGTTGACCAGGCCAGCATCACGCAGCAGCTTGTGATAGAAGCGGAAATACATCAGGTGCATGATGGCGTGTTCGATACCACCCACATACTGATCGACCGGCAGCCAGTAGTTCGCCGCCGCCGGATCCAGCATGCCTTCATGGTAGTTGGCGCAGGTATAGCGCGCGTAGTACCAGGATGACTCCATAAAGGTGTCGAAGGTGTCGGTTTCACGCAGCGCCGGCTGGCCGTTAACGGTGGTTTTGGCCCACTCAGGATCGGCTTTGATTGGGCTGGTGATGCCGTCCATCACTACGTCTTCTGGCAGGATGACCGGCAACTGATCTTCTGGCGTTGGCATCACGGTGCCATCTTCCAGCGTCACCATTGGGATTGGTGCACCCCAGTAACGCTGACGGGAAACGCCCCAGTCGCGCAGACGGTAATTTACTTTACGCTCGCCCACGCCTTTGGCTGCCAGCGCATCGGCGATGGCGTTGAAGCCCGCCTGATGATCCAGACCGTTGTATTCACCTGAGTTGAACAGCGCGCCTTTATCGGTCATCGCGGCAGCACTTACATCCGGTTCTGAACCGTCAAGATTCAGGATCACTGGCTTGATGTTCAGGTTGTATTTGGTGGCGAACTCCCAGTCACGCTGATCGTGGCCTGGAACGGCCATTACCGCGCCGGTGCCGTACTCCATTAATACGAAGTTAGCAACCCACACCGGAATCTTTTCACCGGTCAGCGGATGGATAGCAAACAGGCCGGTGGCCATGCCTTTTTTCTCCATCGTTGCCATATCAGCCTCGGCGACTTTGGTGGTACGGCATTCGTCGATGAATTCAGCCAGTGCAGGATGAGTGGCAGCCGCTTGCTGCGCCAGTGGATGACCTGCAGCTACTGCTACATAAGTAGCGCCCATAAAGGTGTCTGGACGGGTGGTGTAAACGGTCAGCTTCTCGGCGCTGTTGGCAACGTCAAAGGTGATTTCCACGCCTTCAGAACGGCCAATCCAGTTGCGCTGCATGGTTTTGACCTGTTCCGGCCAATCTTCCAGCTTGTCGAGGTCGTTGAGCAGCTCTTCCGCATAGGCGGTGATTTTAACGAACCACTGTGGGATCTCTTTGCGCTCAACTTTGGTATCGCAGCGCCAGCAGCAGCCGTCGATAACCTGTTCGTTGGCCAGTACGGTCTGATCATTCGGGCACCAGTTCACCGCAGAGGTCTTTTTGTAGACCATGTCTTTTTCATACAGCTTTGTGAAGAACCACTGTTCCCAGCGATAGTATTCTGGCTGGCAGGTCGCCAGTTCGCGGCTCCAGTCGTAGCCAAAGCCCAGCAATTTCAGCTGGTTCTTCATGTAGGCGATATTGTCGTAGGTCCACGGCGCAGGCGCAGTGTTGTTTTTTACCGCAGCGCCTTCCGCTGGCAGACCAAATGCATCCCAACCAATCGGCTGCAGAACGTTTTTGCCGAGCATACGCTGGTAGCGCGCAATCACATCGCCAATGGTGTAGTTACGCACGTGACCCATGTGCAGGCGGCCAGAAGGATAGGGCAGCATCGAAAGGCAGTAATATTTCTCTTTGCCTTCCTGCTCGGTCACTTTAAAGGTTTCGTTTTCGTCCCAGTGTTGTTGGACGCGGGATTCTATCTCTTCCGGGCGGTATTGCTCTTGCATGGCTGCCTGTGGTCCTTTGTGAAAATCGCTAAGCATACTTTTAGATCCGCATAGCATACCCATAAGGCTGCGCCTCAACAACTTTTCACGCCCTCGCAGGCCGGATTTCTGCCGAATGCGCCGCCGCTTTCACCCTTTTGTGATTTCTTCGGTTGCTGCCCATGCAATTGTGACAAAACCGCTAAACTTAACAGCAGTATCCGCAGCGAAAAGGAGAACAAAATGAATAACGTGGCGCAGGAATACCGTGCAACGATTGAAGCATTATCCCAGCGATTGGATCATGGCGAGCGCGATGTTGATGCGCTGGTGGCCGAGGCGCGGCAAAGTTTGCTGGCGAAAAAAACGCTGTCGCCCGCCGAGGTGAATGAAGTAATGCGCGCCGTGCGCCGCGATTTACACGAGTTTGCGCTGAGCTCTCAGGAGTCTTCTGATGTAGTTGGCGACTCGGTGTTTTTGCGCGTGATTCGCGAAAGTCTGTGGAAGGAGCTGGCGGATATCACCGATAAAAGTCAGTTAGAGTGGCGTGAGGTGTTTCAGGATTTGCGCCATCACGGCGTTTACCAGAGCGGCGAAGTGGTCGGCCTGGGGAATTTAGTCTGTGAAAAGTGCGGCTTCACGCGGGCGATTTATACGCCAGAGAGCTTAACGCGCTGCCCGGAGTGTGGGCACGATCAGTTCCAGCGTCAGCCGTTTGAACCCTGATGAAAGGTAGCCAGGTCGTCATTAATGACGACCCTACAAAAGTGAGGTGATTTTGTAGGGTGCGCATTAATGCGCACCTGGCTTGAGGATATTGAATCAGTGCAGAATCTTCGCCAGGAAGTCTTTGGCACGATCGGATTGCGGGTTGTTAAAGAAGTCATCCTTATTGGTGTCTTCGATAATTTTCCCTTCATCCATAAAGATCACGCGGTTGGCGACTTTGCGTGCAAAGCCCATCTCATGCGTCACCACCATCATGGTCATGCCTTCATTGGCTAATTCAACCATCACGTCCAACACTTCGTTGATCATTTCAGGATCAAGCGCTGACGTCGGCTCATCAAACAGCATCGCCACCGGATCCATACATAACGCACGCGCGATTGCCACGCGCTGCTGCTGACCACCAGAAAGCTGACCAGGGAACTTATCCGCGTGCGCAGAGAGCCCGACGCGTTTTAGCAGGCCTTGGGCTTTCTCACGCGAGGCCGCTTTGTCACGCTTCAGCACTTTAACCTGCGCCAGCGTCAGGTTCTCAATGATGCTGAGATGCGGGAACAGCTCAAAGTGCTGGAACACCATGCCGACTTTGCTACGTAACTGAGCAAGGTTGGTTTTTTTGTTGTTCACTTCGGTGCCGGTCACCTGAATGCTGCCCTTTTGAATCGGCTCCAGGCCGTTCACGGTTTTAATCAGCGTTGATTTACCTGAGCCAGACGGACCGCAGACCACCACCACTTCACCTTTTTTCACTTCGGTGGAGCAGTCGGTCAGCACCTGAAAGTGCCCATACCACTTTGAAACATTTTTCAGGCTAATCATTTAAACCGTCCTCTTTCTTTTCAGATAGGTAACCAACAGCGAAGCGCTCAGGCTGATCACAAAGTAGACCAGACCAGCAAACAAAATCATTTCAACCTGGGTTCCGTCACGCTCACCAATGGTGGACGCGGTGCGGAAGAAATCAGCCAGGCTCAGTACATAGACCAGCGAGGTATCCTGGAACAGCACGATGCCCTGGGTTAGCAGCAGCGGCACCATGGCGCGGAACGCTTGCGGCAGCACGATCAGTTTCATCGATTGCCAATGCGTCATGCCAAGCGCCAGTGCGGCATTGGATTGGCCGCGAGAGATGCTCTGAATACCGGCACGGATGATTTCCGAATAGTACGCCGCTTCAAAGAGCGCAAATGCCACCATGGCGGAAATCAGGCGGATATCCGATTTAGGCGATAAGCCCAGTACCTGCTGCAGGAATGCGGGCACCACCAAATAAAACCACAGCAGCACCATCACCAGGGGTACGGAGCGGAACAGGTTGACGTAAAGCTTGGCAAACCAGCGCACCGGCGCGATCGGCGATAAACGCATCACCGCCAAAATCGTGCCCCAGATAATGCCAAACACCACGGCAATCGCGGTGATCTTGAAGGTAATGATCAAGCCATTCCATAGGTAAGGCAGGCTGGGAACAATCGAACTCCAGTCAAACTCGTACATTATTTGCCTCCCATATTGCCAGGCAGGCGAATTTTGCGTTCTACCACACTCATAATCAGCATGATCACCAGATTAATGCCGACGTACGCCAGAGTGATGGCGGTAAAGGATTCATAGGCATGCGCGGAGTAATCCAGCAGCTTGCCGGCCTGCGCGGCCATATCCACCAAACCGATGGTCGAGGCGATCGCCGAGTTCTTCACCAGGTTAAGCATTTCCGAGGTCATCGGCGGCACAATCACGCGATACGCATTCGGCAACAGTACATAGCGGTAGGTTTGCGGCAGCGTCAGGCCCATCGCTAAGCCTGCATTTTTCTGACCACGTGGCAGCGACTGAATCGCGGCGCGCACCTGTTCACACACGCGTGCGGCGGTGAACAAGCCGAGACAGATGGTGGAAGAGAGGAAGAACTGAATGTTCGGATCCAGCTCCGACTTAAACCACATGCCCAGCTTTTCGCCCACCAGTTCTGGCGCCACCAGATACCAGAAGAAGAACTGCACAATCAGCGGGATATTACGGAACAGTTCCACGTAGCAGGTGCCAATCGCCGCCAGCAGGCGGTTGGGCACGGTACGCAGAATGCCAAATAAGGAACCTACCAGGAAGGCGATAATCCAGGCGCAGCAGGACACCGCAATGGTGACCTGAAAACCGGACCACAGCCAGCCGAGGTAAGTCGTATTGCCGAACGGGGCCTGTTCAAGAAAAATGCCCCAGTTCCAATCGATACCCATAACGAGCTCCGGTAAAAAAAGGGTAGCGAGGCTACCCATAAGATTGTTGAGCGGTGTCTTGCATCCTGCTTCAGGGGAACGGCCTGTTACAGTCTGTCTGTCCGCACCGCATGTTCAGCAATCGAGAGGGCAGCGGGGCTGCCCTTGTTGTCGTTGTTAATTCAGAGTGCTTTGTCGTTCGGTGCTTTGAACAGGGCCTGCATATCGCTTGAAAGTTCGAAGTTCAGGTTCAGATTCTTCGGTGGAATCGGCTGTTTGAACCAGGTTTCAAACCATTTTGAGGCTTCGCCAGAGGTCTGCGCTTTAGCAATGGTTTCATCCATCAGCTGTTTGAACTGTGGATCCTGATTGCGCAGCATGCAGCCGTAAGCTTCTTTCGATTGCGGCGTACCCACGATATCCCAGTTGTCTGGCTTCTTGGCTTTGGCACGTTCACCCGCCAGCAGCGCGTCATCCATCATGAAGGCCACAGCACGACCGGTTTCCAGCGTACGGAAAGAATCGCCATGGTCTTTCGCGCTAATGATGCGCATATCCATTTTCTGCTCGTCGTTCAGCTTGTGCAGCAGAACTTCAGAGGTGGTTCCGGAGGTCACGACAACGGTTTTGCCCTTCAGATCAGGGAAATCTTTGATGTCGCCGCCTTTTTTCACCAGCAGACGCGTACCGATGATGAATACGGTGTCAGAGAATGCCGCTTGCTTTTGGCGTTCCAGGTTGTTGGTGGTAGAACCGCACTCAAAATCGTAAGTCCCGTTCTGCAACAGGGGAATACGGTTCTGCGAGGTAATCGGCAACATTTTAATCTGCAAATCAGGCTTATTCAGTTTGGCCTTGATAGCCTCGATGATGGCGTTTGAATAATCCTGTGAATAGCCAACCACTTTTTGCTGGTTGTCATAGTAAGAAAAGGGAACTGATGATTCACGATGCCCAACGACGATCACGCCGCTATCATTGATTTTTTTCAGGGTACCAGTGAGATCTTCCGCCTGGGCCGCTCCCGCTGCTGCTCCCAACAGCAAAAGAGATAATGCCACTTTGCGTATCTGCATGTTCCAACTCCTTCGTATGGATGTCGCGCAGAACATAAACTGCGCAGATTGTGATGTTGTGTGTATTTCGTGCTGCTTTTTTAGTTATCCCATAGCGCAACTGCACGCAGGATAGTGATTAACATAGCGAATTGTTAACGCAATGAAACAAAAAAGTTTCTTTTTTGCGAGCCGCTCCGCACCAATAAAAGGCAAAAATTCACCGATGCGCTAATAGAGTGCGCATCATTGCCATAAATTAGTGCGTCAAGGTTGCACTACGCTTACAAAAGCCGATGTTTGCGAAAATCACTGAAATAAATAGCAATGATCGTGCCAGCACGATGAATAAGTGTAAAAAGCCAGCAGAGAATCGGGGAAAGCACAACGGAAGGAAGAGAAAACAGCGCATAAAAAAGGCGAAGTATTCACTTCGCCTGTTTGCATAGCAGCCTGAACTAGTGGCGACGGCGCAGAATGGCCACCACAATGCCAATCAATGTCAGCATCCACACCGGCCAGATGCCCGCTTTGGCATACGGCGTTTCGCCGGTTGTTGGCGTCACTTTGGCTTCCAGCACATCACGGGTGAACTGTGGCAACGCTTTCTCCACCTCACCGTTGGCATTCACCACCGCTGTGACACCGTTATTGGTGGAGCGCAGTAACGGACGTCCCAGCTCCAGTGCGCGCATGCGTGCCATCTGGAAATGCTGCCACGGCCCGATGGAGTGACCGAACCAGGCATCGTTGGAGACGGTTAGCAGGAAGTTGGTATCGGGACGGAAGTTAGCGCGCACTTGTTCGCCCAGCACAATCTCATAGCAGATAGCGCTGGTCAGGTTATAACCCGACACTTTTAGCTGCGGCTGGACATAGGCGCCACGGCTGAAAGAGGACATTGGCAAATCGAAAAAAGGCGCCAGCGGACGCAGCAACGCTTCCAGCGGCACAAACTCACCGAATGGCACCAGATGATTCTTCTGATAGCGGTTCTGGCTCTGATAGCTGTAAGGCTGCTCGCCACCCAGCACGATCACCGAGTTGTAGTCGTGATAACGATTATCGCCTTCCACCCGTGAATCCACGATACCGGTAATCAGTGAGCTGCCGCGTGCGCGCAGGTCAGCGTCCAGCGCTCGAAGGAACGGCTGCTGGTTGCTTTCTAAATCGGTTATCGCTGATTCGGGCCAGATAATGATCGGCGCTTTGCCGATAAACGGCTGGCTGTATGAGGTATAAACGCGCAGCGTGTTCAGCAGTTGCTGCGGATCCCACTTCATCGACTGCGGAATATTGCCTTGCACCATCGCAACATCAACGCTGCGTTCCGGCAGCGGCTGATACCACTGCAACATGCGCAGCGGCCACGGCAATAACAGCAGTAGCGCGGCGGCAATCAAACTTTTCACGGTACGATGATGAAGCGCGTGCACCAGCAGGCCCGCGATCACCATCAACAGGAAGGTAATGGTCTCCACACCCGCCAGCGGCGCGAGGCCTTTTAGCGGACCATCGATCTGGCTGTAACCAAACTGCAGCCACGGAAAACCGGTGAGCACCCAACCGCGCAGGAACTCGCTAATTTGCCACAGTGCCGGTGCCGCTAAAGCCAAACGCCAGATTGTGGCGCGCGGCCAGAAACGGTTGAGCACGAGGGCAAACAGTATTGGATAAAGCGACAGATAGGCCGCGAGCAGAATCACCAGGAAGATGTTCACCGGGCCGGGCATGCCGCCAAAGGTGGCGATGCTGACGTAAACCCAGTTGATGCCGCTGCCAAACAGTCCAAAGCCCCAAACAAAGCCGATCGCTGCTGCCTGCGCAGTGCGACGTTCCAGCAGCAACAGTTGCAGACCAAACAGTGAAATTAACGCTGCGGGCCAGAAATCGTAGGGGGAAAAGGAAAGGGTGCCAATGGCACCCGTAATTAACGCCAGCAGCAGGCGAACCCGCTGCTGCGAGTAAAGAGAGGCTAAAGCCATAAAATTATTCGTCTTCCAGTTGCGGTTGTGGTGAGTCTTCCGGAATTTTTACATGCACCTGGATGATACGGCGGCTGTCAGCCATGGCGACTTTGAACTGATAGCCATCAATGACAATACTTTCGCCGCGAGCGGGAAGGTGGCCGAATCCCTGCATGACCAATCCGCCAATGGTATCGACTTCGTCATCGCTGAAATCGGTGCCAAAGACCTCATTAAAATCTTCAATTTGCGTTAAGGCGCGCATGGTATAGGTGTAACGATTGAGCTGACGGATATCACGATCTTCTTCATCGTCATACTCATCTTCAATTTCGCCGACAATCAGCTCAAGAATATCTTCAATCGTCACCAGACCCGAGACGCCACCAAATTCATCAATCACAATCGCCATGTGATAACGCTGCGAGCGGAACTCCTTCAGCATGCGATCGACGCGCTTGCTTTCCGGTACCACCACGGCGGGACGCAGCACTTTTTCGATGCTGAACGGCTCAGACGCGCTGGCCATAAACGGCAGCAGGTCTTTGGCCATCAAAATGCCTTCAACGTGATCTTTGTCTTCGCTGATCACCGGGAAGCGTGAATGCGCGGATTCAATAATCACCGCAAGGCACTCTTCCAGAGTTTGGTTGCGTTTCAGGGTGATCATTTGCGAGCGTGGGATCATGATGTCGCGCACGCGCTGTTCGGCAATATCCAGCACCCCTTCGAGCATGTCGCGGGTGTCCTGATCGATCAGCTCTTTTTGCTCAGAATCGCGGATTAACCCCAGCAGTTCATCACGGTTTTTAGGTTCACCGTGAAACAGTTGGTTGATTAACAGGGAGAAAAATCCCTTTTTACTACTGGGTGCGTCGCTGTTTTGAGAATGGTCGTCGCTCATGGCGTTTTTATTTAGTTCTCTCTAATGAGGGATTGGGGCTGCCGGCATCCGCGCCAGCAGCGCAATAACCTGAACCAGCGGCTCAGGCGTCTTCTTTCTCCGAAATGTACGGATCAGGATAACCAAGAGCAAGCATTATCTCGGTCTCCAGCGCCTCCATCTCTTCGGCTTCTTCATCTTCGATATGGTCGTAACCCAGCAGATGCAGCGTACCGTGCACCACCATATGCGCCCAGTGCGCTTCGACGGTTTTGCCTTGTTCAGCAGCCTCTTGCTCAACAACCTGGCGGCAAATAATCAGATCGCCGAGCAACGGCAGTTCAATGCCCGGCGGTGCTTCAAACGGGAATGACAGCACGTTGGTCGGCTTATCTTTGCCGCGATAAGTCAGATTAAGCTCATTACTCTCAGCTTCATCCACCAGACGAATCGTGACTTCGCTTTCTGGTTGAAACGGCGTTACCGCCGCTTCCAGCCAGCGTTGAAAATCACTCTCTGCCGGCAGATGGTTTTCATCAGTACAGGCCAGTTGTAAATCAAGAATCACCGCGCTCATGAACGCTCCTGCGGGCTGGTTTGGCTGGCAAGCTGCGCTGCAATAGCTTCGCGTTTGCGCTCTTCTGCCTGTTGATCACGGCGTTTCTGGTCGGCGGTTTCCCAGGCTTCATAAGCATTCACGATGCGTGCGACAACCGGATGACGCACCACGTCTTCGCTGTGGAAAAAGTTAAAGCTAATTTCATCGACTTCTGCCAGCACTTCAATGGCGTGGCGCAGGCCGGATTTGGTGCTGCGCGGCAAGTCAATCTGCGTGATGTCGCCGGTAATGACCGCTTTGGAATTGAAGCCGATACGCGTCAGAAACATCTTCATCTGCTCGATGGTGGTGTTCTGGCTCTCATCGAGAATCACAAAGGCGTCGTTGAGGGTACGTCCGCGCATATAGGCCAGCGGAGCCACTTCAATCACGTTGCGCTCAATCAGCTTCTCTACACGTTCAAAGCCGAGCATTTCGAACAGCGCGTCGTACAGTGGGCGCAGATAGGGATCGACCTTCTGGCTGAGATCGCCGGGCAGGAAGCCGAGTTTTTCCCCGGCTTCAACCGCTGGGCGCGTCAGCAGAATACGGCGAATCTCCTGACGTTCCAGCGCATCCACTGCCGCAGCGACCGCCAGATAGGTTTTACCGGTACCGGCCGGGCCGATACCAAAGGTGATGTCGTGCGCGAAGATATTGGCGATGTACTGCGCCTGATTAGGCGTACGCGGTTTGATCACCCCGCGTTTGGTCTTGATGTTCACCGCTTTGCCGAATTCCGGCACGCTCTCAGCGCTCTGTTCCAGCACGCGGCTCTCTTTGATCGCCAGGTGAATCTGGTCCGGTTCGATATCTTTAATCTGACCGCGCATCGGGGCGGTATCAACGTACAGCGTGCGCAGAATATTGACGGCGGCGTCCACGCACAGCGAGCGGCCAGTGAGGGTGAACTGGTTATCGCGGCGTTTGATTTCAAGGCCCAAACGGCGCTCCAGCTGTTTCACATTGTCATCCATCGGACCGCACAAGCTCATCAGTCGTTGGTTATCTGCCGGTTCAAGGGCGATTTCACGCGTTTCGATATTCAAATGAATCCTTAAGGTCACTCAGGGCCAGTTGAAAAAGTGTGCCGGATGCTGAAGAGCAATCTCTCAACATCTTTAGGGAATTATTTATGGCGCTACGCCGAGGCGCAAGCTTCAGAAACGATATTTGGGCAGCACTTGTGGAAAGCAAGGGCTTTGGGATGAAACAGGCGACAGCGCGTTGTGCGCTGTCGCTCAACGTTCGAGGTTTCAAGGCTGGAACATGCCGACGCCGATGTCGTTCTCTTTTCGGGTACGAGCAATCACCGAAGCCGGGCTTTCGGCCACACGTAGCGCCATTTGATCTTCGGTGCGCACCAGCACGCCGCGCAGGGAGCTGGCATAGACATCAACAATTTCAACATCAACAAACTTACCGATCATTTCTACCGGCGCTTCAAAGTTCACCACGCGGTTATTATCGGTGCGGCCGGTCAGCTCCATCACATTCTTACGTGAAATGCCCTCTACCAACACGCGCTGTGTGGTGCCCAGCATGCGGCGGCTCCACGCCATCACCTGCTGATTGATGCGGTCCTGCAGAATGAAGAGACGCTGCTTTTTCTCCTCTTCTGTTACATCGTCGGGCAGATCGGCGGCCGGCGTACCTGGACGCATCGAGTAGATAAAGCTGAAGCTAACATCGAAATTCACTTCGCCAACCAGCTTCATGGTCTGCTCAAAATCCTGCTGCGTTTCGCCGGGGAAACCAATGATGAAATCCGAGCTCAGCTGGATATCCGGACGCGCAGCTTTAAGCTTGCGGATAATCGCTTTGTACTCGAGTGCGGTGTGCGCGCGCTTCATCAGCGTCAGGATGCGATCTGAGCCGCTCTGTACCGGCAGGTGCAGGAAACTCGCCAGCTCAGGCGTATCGCGGTAAACCTCGATGATGTCATCGGTGAATTCAATCGGATGGCTGGTGGTGAAGCGAATTCGGTCAATGCCGTCGATCGCCGCCACTAAGCGCAGTAATTCAGCAAAGGTGCAGATGTCGCCATCAAAAGTGGCACCGCGGTAGGCGTTGACGTTCTGGCCCAGCAGGTTAACTTCACGTACGCCCTGAGCGGCAAGCTGCGCGATTTCCAGCAGAATATCGTCGCTTGGGCGGCTGACTTCCTCGCCACGGGTGTAAGGCACCACGCAGAAAGTACAATATTTATTGCAGCCTTCCATGATCGATACGAAGGCAGTTGGGCCATCGGCGCGCGGTTCTGGCAGGCGGTCAAACTTCTCGATTTCCGGAAAGCTGATGTCAACAACCGGGCTTTTGCTGCCGCGCACGGTGTTGATCATCTCCGGCAGGCGATGCAACGTTTGCGGGCCAAAGACGATATCGACGTAACTGGCGCGCTGACGCAGGCGTTCACCTTCCTGTGAGGCGACACAGCCACCCACGCCGATAATCAGATCGGGATTGGTTGCTTTCAGCTTTTTCCAACGGCCTAACAGAGCAAAAACCTTCTCCTGCGCCTTTTCACGGATAGAGCAGGTGTTGAGCAGCAGAACATCCGCCTCTTCAGCTTCCTCGGTAAGGGTGTAGCCGTGCGTACTGTTCAGCAGATCGGCCATCTTCGATGAATCGTATTCATTCATCTGACAGCCCCAGGTTTTGATGTGCAGTTTTTTGGTCATCGAACTAGCCATTGATTCAAGCGAAGTGCAGGGCGCGTATTGTAATGCTTCGACGCTGTTGTTACCAGGCTTCACGCATCTGCATCGCATCACGTGGCTAATTTCCGGTACACTTTAGCTATCAACGTGATGCCGGAAGGCCTCACGGCAAAAAGAAGGATTAGAGTCGATGCAGGATTCACATTTTGATGTGGTGATCGTGGGCGGTGGCATGGTCGGTGCGGCGCTGGCATGTGGTCTGGCGCAGCAGCAGTTCCGCGTAGCGGTGATTGAACGGGCGGAACCCGCAATCTTTGATGCCAGCAGCGAGCCGGATGTGCGCATCTCCGCCATTGGTGCCTCGTCGGTGGCGTTGTTGCAGCAACTGGATGTCTGGTCGCGCGTGCAGGCGATGCGTTGTGCACCTTATCGTCAGCTGGAAACCTGGGAGTGGCAAAACGCACATGTGAAGTTTGATGCGGCATCGCTTGGGCTGCCTGAGCTGGGCTTTATGGTGGAAAATAGCGTGCTGCAACGTGCGCTGTGGGAAAAGATGCACGAAGAGGGCATCACGCTGATCTGCCCGGCGAGCTTACAGGGTTTGCAGCCGCACCGTGCTGGCTGGCATGTGCAACTCGATAACGGCCAAACGCTGGATGCGCGTTTAGTGGTCGGCGCAGATGGCGCCAACTCGCGTGTGCGGCAGTTAGCGGGCATTGGCGTGCGTGGCTGGCACTATGCGCAATCCTGCATGCTGATCAGCGTGGAGTGCGAGCAGGATGCAGGCGATTCCACCTGGCAGCAGTTTACGCCACAAGGGCCGCGCGCTTTCCTGCCGCTGTTTGATCGTCGCGCTTCGCTGGTGTGGTACGACGCGCCCGCGCGCATCCGCCAGTTGCAAAGTTTGCCACTCCAGCAATTGGAGAAAGAGATTTATGCTCACTTCCCGGCACGCGTTGGGCATATTCGGGTGAAATCCGCCGCATCTTTCCCGTTGGTGCGGCGTCATGCCACACGGTATGTGATGCCGGGTTTGGCGCTGGTGGGCGATGCGGCGCACACCATCAATCCGTTGGCCGGGCAGGGCGTTAATCTGGGCTATCGGGATGTGGATGCGTTGATCACGACGCTTGTCGAGGCGCGCAACCAGGCTGAACTCTGGTCATCGGACGCTGTGCTACAGCGCTATCATCGCCAGCGTTATAAGGACAACTTACTGATGCAAGGTGGAATGGATCTGTTCTACTTCGCGTTTAGTAATAAGCTGCCGCCGCTGCGCTTTGCACGTAACCTGGCGCTGATTGCGGCCGAGAATGCTGGAGCGTTGAAACGCAAGGTGCTGCGTTACGCATTAGGTTTGTGATCGTAGGGAGCGCATTTATGCGCTCCTGATTAATCCCCGAACGCAGAAAACAATAAAGCCCGCATAAGCGGGCTTTGTTGTGCAATTTGGCTGGGGTGCAGGGATTCGAACCCCGGAATGCTGGTATCAGAAACCAGTGCCTTACCGCTTGGCGACACCCCAATAGGTGTTTGATCAAATTGTCTTTTTATGGCTGGGGTGCAGGGATTCGAACCCCGGAATGCTGGTATCAGAAACCAGAGCCTTACCGCTTGGCGACACCCCAATAATTTGGTGGCTACGACGGGATTTGAACCTGTGACCCCATCATTATGAGTGATGTGCTC
>NZ_DALYOQ010000004.1:0-7778 GCF_031974595.1 Pantoea sp. CTOTU46764
CATAGCACCCGGAGGAGAATGATCGAGATATAAGGGTCGCCATTTATGGCGACCACGCGGATGAGTTGCAGGTTTTGTAGGGTCGCCATTCATGGCGACCTGGTCAAAGACGAGACTTACCGCTTTTCCTGATACGCCATCCAGGTCAGCAGTTGCAGACTGGCGGAGAAGTAGTTTTGATCCGGCGCTAAACGATCATTAAGGTAACCGGTTTGATTCAGCGTCAAATCGCGAACCGCAATCAATCCCCCTTCCATGTTGTACGGCGCTGGTGTGTTGCCCAACACATCATACCAGGCGGGCGTAGTCATGCGCGCCGAACCTTGCCAGACGCGCTGGAACGGCACCAGACGCAAGCTTTGTGGATCGTACCACCAGATATTCAGCGGAATACGGATCGCGTCATAGCTGAAGCGGTTGGAATAGCCGATCGCCGGTGCCACTGAACCATCGGCATTCAGCGCCACCCAATCCAGCGGCAGGCCGGTTTTACCGAAGTGCATATTGCCCAGCAAATCCATGCTGTCATCAATCAGCTCATTCCAGATGCGCAGATGGCTGTGCTCGGCAAACTCGCGCCAGGCCTCGAACAGGAAATAGGATGGATTAAGCACCACATAGCTGGTTTTGTTGAAACCCTGTGCACCCGGCAGCATCACTTTATGTCCGCCGTAGCTGATCACATTCAGCTTCACGATCGCACGCTGAATGCGGTCAGACGCTTGCTGGTAATCGCCGCCCCACTTCTGCGCCGCACGCTGCAGCGCCCAGGCAATCAGTACATCACCATCAGACGCGTTGTTTTTGTCGGCAATCGGATTGGCCGCGCCCGGCGTGTAGCGCCAGTAGAACAGATCGTTTTGCGGATTGCGCAGATGGGTGCGCGTCCACTGCCACAGCAGATCGAAGGTGGTGCGATCGTCATGCGCCACCGCCAGCAGCATGCCGTAACCCTGACCTTCGGTATGGCTGACGTTGTTGTTTGCCGTATCGCTGATACGGCCATCGCTGCCCATAAAGCGGCTTTTGTAGGTACTCCAGCCATCTGCGGCTGCCTGCGCGCTAAAAAACATCACCATGAAACACAGCATCCATTGACGCCAGAACCGCATTACTCTCATTACAGCTTCCTATTGATATCGATAGTGCAGCGTGCCGCCGTCGTTGTTCTCAAGCGTCACCGGCACCGCCGCGCTGCCACCTTGTGCCTGCAGCCACTGCGCATACACGCCCGCCAGCACTGCGCTCAGCGCCAGCTGCCAGCGTTCAACACCGACGTTGCTGTCGCCCTGCGGCAGCGCGTGGTGCTGAATCAGCATGGCATTTTCCTGCGGCTGTAACTGCACAAAGCCCCAGTTAAAGCGCGCCAGCTGCAAATTCATTTCACGCTCCAGATCCTGCACGGTGCGCGCATCGGGTAAAGGATAGCGCGTTGCCAGCGATACGCCGACGCCGTTGAGAAAGCCTTCCGCTTCCTCGCCCGCGTTGTCCAGCATGCTCTCAATCATCGCGCTCACCAGATCAAACCAGCCCGGCTGATGCGGATGGCTGACGCGTGCGGTTACTTGCTCACTCATTAGTAATCTCCGAACATGTAACGGAAGTACAGATTGGCTGTGCTTTCGTTGTAATCGCCAAAGGTGTCGTAGCCGAGCTGACCGCCCACGGTGACATCTTTGTTGATCTTATAATCCGCACCGGCATGCAGGTTGTAGCCAATGCCGTTTTTGCTGGTGCCTTTGTAATAAGAGTCTTTGGCATACCCCAATGAAACGAGCTGATCCATGGCGTTCTGCGCATCAGGATCATTCGGGAAGTATGCGCTCTTGTCTTGACTATAAGTCTGGTAGCCCACTGAACCACCCACATTGACTTTAAGGTCATCAAACTTACGTGAGAACTCCACCGGGAATGAGATCGATGCGTAATCTTGCGGGCTGAAGTATCCACCCTGCCCATAGGTGAAGTAGCTGAGGTTTTTCGAGAAGTCCATCCAGGAAAGGCTCATGCCAACTTTCAACTCACGATCGTCGTAATGGAAAGGTCGCACATAGGCACCGGCTGTCGCATTCAGACTTTTATTGCTGGCGACGTTCTCACCCAAATAGCTATAAGCTCCCGCGCCCGCATAGAAACCAGCATCGCCGTTGTCATAGCTGAGCAAGGCGTTACCGCCGTTTTTAGTCACCCGGCCCCATTTCGTTCCGGTTGCCTTGTCGGTGACACCCACATACGAAAGTAAGCTGTCAGTCATGGCGCGACGTTCACCGGTCAGCACCAATGTAAGGAAATCAGTTAACTTCGGTGACCACTGCACACCCCCCACCAACGTACTCAGATCCTGGCCCAGCGGCGTGCTGCCAAGGTCAATCTTGTAGCTATCGCCTTTCAGCGCCATGTTAAGTTCAACACCAGACGCTCGCTGAGAATCCGTTGATGCACTTGGCACGTCGTCAACTTTCGCGTCACCTGAGGCGACCACGATACCTTGAATCAACGGATTCGCACCGAAGCGACGCCATGCATCACCCGAAGCGCTTCCAGCACTCAGCGAAACCGGCGTCATGGTGAAGTCGAAGCGCGCATCGCCAAACGGCACGGTGGAGAAGGTGAGCGGCGCTTTAGCTTCAGTTAACTTACTCAAACCGGATTCGCCATCGCGTCCACGCACCTGAACTGCGCCTTGCACCCAGGTGCCGGTTTTCTCTTGCAGATCGTCCATCATGCTGTCGATTTGACGCAGCGTCTGGCTTTGCTGAATTGCCGGCGTGTTGCTCGCCAGCGTCACGCCTTCGGCGCTGCTGGTGGATGCTGGAGCCGACTGCCACGGCATCACCGCGCCATAGCTGGACGGCGAACGGCCCACCGGCGAGGTGCCGCGATTGATAAACGGATTGTCGGCCAGCGCCAGACCACCGACGCTTGGCACGCTGCCGGTTTCTGCGCCCTGCAGACCAATCAGCTGACCGCGCGCGGTGCGCAGATAGCTCATCGCCTGGCTGTGTTCACCGTTGGCTTCGGCCACGCGGGCTAACAGCAGCAAGCGATCTGGTGACTGCTCATTACGCAGTCCGCGCATTAAGGTATTGGCTTTGTTGACGTCATTCTGCGCCAGCGCCACGTTGATGGCACCCGTGCGCGCGTCTTGCGTCGCGGTATCCTGCGTCATCAGGTAGTCGTACACCACGCCCGCTTCTTTGTTCATCTTGCCGGACTGATAGAGTCGCGCCATAGCGAACATCAGATCGCGGTTCTGCGGATCGTGCTGCAGCGCGCCCACCAGCTTGTCGTAAGCGGCGGCGTACTGTTTCTGCTCACGCAGACGATCCACTTCATTGATCACGTAGCCGTTGCGGATGCCCGCCAGCTGAGTTGGCGTGCTGCGTGCCTGCAGTTCCGGGCTGCTGAGGAAGCTTTGCGCTTCGGTGTTCAGACCGGCCTGATTCAGCACCGCCACCTGCGCGGCGTAATCACCGGCGTTGCCCTGAATGCCGCGCTGCATGTTGCTGCGCACCACGGAAACGGCAGTGGTGAGATCGCCCGCTTTCGCCAGCTTCTGCGCCAGATTACCGGCATCAACCGGATTAGACGGCGGCGTCGATGCCAGCGCGCGCAAGGTGTTGGCCGCTGCCGCGTTCGAGCCCTGCGCCAGATATTGATCGGCGGTAGCCATCTGCAGGTTAAAGTTGACGCGCTGCGCCAGCTCGCGCATATCGCTGTTCTTGCTGCTATTAGGAATGCGCGACAGCAACAAACTCGCCTGCTGCCAGGCGCTGCTTTCGCTGGCGTTTAACGCACCCGCGTAGAGTTCTGTCGTGCTGGCACCGCTGCGCATGGTCGGCTGCATGATATTTGCTGCCATCATGTTATCGCCCTGCGCGCGGTAGAGACGCGCCAGATCGAGACGCAGCCAGCCATCATTGGGATAGCGCTGAATACCCGAGGTCAAGGTGGCGATAGCGGCGCTGTTGTTGCCCGCCGCCACTTCACGCTTGGCCTGCGCACGAATCGGATCGGTGCTGCTGCCGCGCGGTGCCACGCTTTGACGCACGCTGTCGGGCAGCGATGCCAGCAAGGTGTTGGCTTCTGCGCCACGGTTCTGCTGACGCAGCACGTAGAACAAGCCTTCTTTGGCATTGCGGTTATTGGCATCGCTTTGCAGGATGGAACGATAGGTTTGCTCCGCCTGATCGAGCTGATTGCTGCGACGCTGCACATCGGCGCGGAACAGTTTGGCAGAGACGCCTTTCTCGCCGTCGGCCTGCGCCAGCGGTTCGCTCAGCGCCAACGCCTGCGCGCTGTCACCGTTTTTCAACGCCTGCTGCGCGGTGGCCAGCTGCGCGTAGAAACGTGCATCAGCGGCCTGCTTCTGGCGCGTGTCGCTCTGATCGCCACCCAACTGCGCCGCGCGCGTCAGGTAATCCGCCGCTTCGGCATAACGTCCGGCACGCTGAGCAACATAGCCCATGCCAGCCAGCGCATCCGCATCTTGCGGGTTGGCTTGCAGCACTTTCTCAAAGTTGTTCTGCGCGTTGCTGACGTCGCCGCTGTTCAGCGCGGTAAACCCCGCGCCTTTCTCCGCGCCGCCGACGTTTTTACGGTAGTAATCCAGCACCGCGTTATCTTGTGGATGGCGCTGCTGCCAGGTTTGGTACAGCGACGCATCAGAAGCCTGCGGACCCAGCCACAACAGCGCCTGACGCAGCGAACGATCCGCTTCTTTGTTGCCGTCCGCCAGGGTGCCGAGCACATCGATACCCTGACGACGCGTCGATTCCTGATAAGTCAGCGCTTTACCCAGCGCCAGTTTGGCACCGGTATCCTGCGGATGATCGGCAGAGAACTGACGCAGCGCTTCCACCGCTTGCGGCAGCAGCGAACGATCGCCCGCCATGGTCAGATAATATTCGGCGGCTACGCTCGGCGGCGGCTCGTTGCCGCTGAAGGTGTTACGCCAGGTTTGCAGCGACGCCGCGATGTTGCCGCTGCGTGCCTGCTGGCGCGCCAGCTGCAGCTGCGCCTGCGGAATGGTTTGCAGCTGGCGTGCATTGTCCAGCTCGGTGAGATGTGGATCGTTCGGCGAGGCCGCGCTCAGGCGCGCACGCCACTGTGCCGCTTCCGCCGTGCCGCCGCTCTGCTGCGAATAGAGCGCCAGCAGATAGAGCGCCTGCGTGTTGTTCGGCTCAACCATCAGCACTTTCTGCAGCGAGGCTTTCGCCAAATCGTCATGCGCTTTCTGGTGCCAGTACGCCGCCTGATCGAACAGCGCCTGTAACGCAGGATTAGTGCTCTCCGCCGCCAGCAGCGGCTGAGAGAGCGTCAGTGCCCCACCCAGAATCAGGGCATGACGAATACCGGCACTTAACAGATGTTTTTTCATTGTTTTTATCCTTACTTCTTGCCGGACTTGCTATCAACTTTGGGGTTGAGACGACGCCACGCATGACGTTTCAGCATCACCCATACACCGCCGCCGACCAACGCTGACAGCAGCAGCGCCGCCAGCGCCATCAGCACCGAGTGCTGATTGGCATACCACACCACCATCATGTACCACGGCATTTCGCCGCTCGGGAATTGCGGGCCGACGCGGAAGCTGCGAATGCCGTTCTCATCGGTGATGATGGCGGTATCGCCGCGAATACCGGCGTTGATGCGCGCGGAATTCAGGTCTTCATGCAGGCGCAGCAGTTGCTGATCGCTGGTCGCCACTGTCATCACCACTAAGCGATCCGGGTTCCACGGCGAGCGATAGCTGACAAAGCCGCGCCACGCTTCGTTGGAGGAGAAGTAACGATCGGCATCCAGCTGCTGGCGATACCAGTCGCCGGTCAGCCAGCCGCGCAGCTTGTCCCAGGTGGTCGGCTCTTTCACGCCCAGCGTGTTGCCGCTGGTATCAAACGGCGTGTTGGCCAGCATTGCCTGATTAAAGTCGTTGTTCTGCGTGGTGCTCACCGCCAGCAGATCGCTCTGCTGCAGACGCGTCATGTTGGTGCCGCCGTTTGGCAGGCCAAACAGCACCTGGTTTTGCAGCAGCGGCACGCCGGTGGCGTTCCCGGCGCGGGAGGCCATATCCAGCAGCGTCGAGATCTCCGCATCGCTCGGTTGTTCCGGCAGCAGCAGCGTGGTCTGCGAGAAGTCCGCCAGACGTGAGAATGGGAACGAGGCGCCCACAAAGTAAGAGAGGTTCGGCAGCATGGTGAAGTGGCGCGTGTGGCTCAGATCGATCCACGAATCCTCTTCGATGCGGCTCTTAATGTTGTTGTTCAGCAGCACGCCGCACGGTGCATCCGCTTTCGGCTTGATGTTGAAGTAGAGCGCCAGCTGGTTGTCACCGTAAATCAGGTACGGTTCGAGCTTCAGGGTGTAATGCTCCTGACGCGCGTCGCCGCCCAGACGATGCCAGGCGCTTTCCAGCAAGCCGACTTTATTTACCGTCAGGTTGCGCAGGAAGGTGCCGTTAATCATCACGTTGAGGAACGAGTTGTTCTCATCAATCCAGCTTTCGGATGGGAAGCGATAGTGCAGCTCCACCGGAATGGTGTCGCCATCCCACAGGAACAAATCCGGCGCGGCGCGGAAGTTAACGCTCAGCGCATCGTGCCAGATGCCGGTGGTGGTCAGGCTTTGATCTTTACGCAGCAGTTCGCTCAGTCGCACCGGGCGCGTAGTGTTAATCCAGCGCGGCGCATCGTAAGGCTTACGCACGCCAATCGGCTGCGGCTGCACGTTCAGGCTGCTGGCATCGGTCGCCAGCGGCTGAGTGGTTAAACGGTTAGCGGCCTGACGCAGCTGATCGTCATTCGCCCCGACCACCAGCAGCAATTTGTAGACCGGATTGTTGGGATTATCGATCACCTGCAGCAGCGGACCGTTGGTGGCTGGCAAGGTTACGGTGCCAATCTTGTCGCCCGGATGGCCGATCAGAATACCGTTGTGCTCAGGCAGATCGCCGCGCACTACCGGGAAACGGATGCCGCGATAATCCGACTGAATGCCCATCCACGATGCCACCAGCGCAGCGGCGCTGATGCTGTCCGGCGCGGCATTGGCGGCAAAGCCAAAGGTAACGCTGGCGGGCGTCATGCGCTGCGCATCGATAAATGGACGCGGGAAGTTACGCAGGCTGGTGCCAATGTTCAGCTGCTGGCCTTCAAGGCTCAGCGTGGTTTTCGGCAGAATCGATACCTGATACTGCTGCGCGCTCTCTTTCTCGCACAGCAGCTTGTCGGCATCGTTAATCTTGAAGCTGAGGTTGTTGCTTGAGACCACCATCGCCGCCGGAATATCCAGCTGGTAATCGCTGACATCGCTGTCGCTGGAGCCCAACGGCAAGGTGCCAAGCGGCTGACCATTCAGCATTAGCTGCAGCGAGGTGTTACGCGCTGCCAGCGCCGCCGAGACGCGCAGCGACAGATTGAGGCGCGCGTTGGTGATCACTTCATCGCTGGGCAGCGTGAACACGATACCGGATTGCAGCTGACCGCCGGTCAGCGTAATGCCGCGCGGCTGGCCCATCTGCGCCACCGAAACGGTGCTGCTGATTGGCTGGTTGAGCGTCGCGGAAGCCGTTTCTGGCATCACCGCCGGTGCGGTTGGCGCTACCGTTGGCAGCACCATTTCTGGTGCGGTTACAGGTGCAGGTTCGCTGGCCGCCGGTTCGGCGGGCGTTTCATTGACCGTTGTCGGTGCCGCTTCCGGTGCAGTTTGTGGTGCGATTTCTACTGGCGCATAAGGTGCCGCGCCTGCCGCCTGTTGCAGCTGTTGATCGGCCTCAC
>NZ_DALYOQ010000004.1:7788-43363 GCF_031974595.1 Pantoea sp. CTOTU46764
TTCAATGCCTTGCGGCGGCGGCACGTCAGAAAGCGCACCGCTATCCTGGGTGACCGCTGGGGTGTCGGCCCACGCTGGCGCAAACAGCAGCGCCGTTGCCAGCGAGCTTGCCAGCAACGTTTGCGTCAAATTCTTCATGCAGCGCTGTCCTCTTTTGCGGCGGGCTGGTTATCACGCTTACGCTTCTCACGGCGATCTTTCCAGGTCAGCCAGAACAGCTCAAAGACGGTACGAATAATGGTGCCAAGCGAAACCAGTGGATTGTCTTGCTTATATTCCGGCTGAATCCAGGCATCCGCGCGCGCCAACACCACGCGCACCAATTCACGACGGCGCGACAGCGGCATATCGCCAAAGCGCAGACGGATGCTCTCTTCATCGCCGGAGATTTTACTCACCGGAATGGTGATGGTGCCCGATTTCAGCAACAGGTCGATCTCTTCGATTTCATCGTGTTCGTGACGATTGTCCGGCGCATCCAGCTGCGCGCCGCCCATCGAAAGATCGCTGGTTTTCGTGCGCGACGAGATGCCGCTGGCGTAGTGAATCACCGCCGGAATCTGCACTTCAATACGGATGGTTTTACGCACTTGCTTGGTTTCGCGCGCCACGGCAATCGCCGCCATCAGGATAATCAGGCTGAACACCGCCCAGCCGACGTTGAGGGCGATAACGTAAGGATCGACGCCAAAGTAGTCATGCGCCGTCGCACGTACCACGCCAGCGATGATGCCAATCGACAGCAGCACCGCGACAATCACGTGTGGACGCACGATGTGGAAGTCGAAGAAGCCCTGATCGAGCAGGCCACCTTTATCCGTTACGTTAAACTTGCCGCGCTTCGGTGCCAGCATGGTCAACAGCGTGGGGATTACGAGGTGGAAGCACATCACGGTTTCGTAGATTTCGCCCCAGAAGGTGTAACGGAACTTGCCGTTCATCCGTGAGTTGACGTAGAGCGACATCACCAGATGCGGCAAGACGTAGGCGAAAATCAGCGATGCCGACGAGTGAATGATATTCAGGTTGAACAGCAGGTAGGCCAGCGGTGCCGTCAGGAACGCCACGCGCGGCAAGCCGAACTGGAAGTGCAGCATGGCGTTGAGGTAGCACAGACGTTGCTGCCACTTTAATCCACGGCCAAGCAGCGGATTATCGACGCGGAAAATCTGCGTCATGCCGCGCGCCCAGCGGTTACGCTGCACCACGTGCAGACCAAGACGCTCGGTGGCCAGACCGGCCGCCAGCGGAATCGCCAGGAAGGCCGAGCCCCAACCGAGACGCTGCATTTTCAGTGCGGTATGCGCATCTTCCGTCACGGTTTCCACCGCAAAGCCACCGATCTCTTCCAGCGCGCTTCGGCGAATCACCGCACAGGAGCCGCAGAAGAAGGTGGCGTTCCAGTTATCGTTACCCTGCTGTACCGGGCCGTAAAACAGTGAACCTTCGTTCGGGATGCTGCGCGCCGCGCGCAGGTTACGCTCGAACGGATCCGGTGAATAGAAGTAGTGCGGGGTTTGCAGCAGCGCCAGCTTGGGATCTTTCAGGAACGGACCGACCGTCGCCTGCAGGAAGGTGCGCGTAGCCACGTGATCGCAGTCGAAGATGCAAATCAGCTCACCTTTGGTGATCTTCATGGCGTGGTTGAGGTTACCGGCTTTGGCGTGATTGTTATCGTCACGGGTGATGTAACCCACGCCGACGTCAGCGGCAAATACCGCAAACTCACTGCGTTTACCGTCATCCAGCAAATAGACCTTCAGCTTGTCGCGCGGGTAATCAATACACTGCGCCGCCAGCACAGTATCACGTACCACATCGAGGCTTTCATTGTAGGTTGGAACATACACATCCACCGTTGGCCACAGGCTGGTATCATCCGGCAACGGTTCGATGGTGCGTTTTAATGGCCAGGTGGTTTGCAGGAAGCCGAGAATTAAGATCAGCCAGACGTACAGTTCGGCCAGATATAAGCCGATACCGAGAATCGCTTCAATCTCAGAATTAAATTGCAGCGTCTCCGTGGTGCGCCACCAGATATATCGGGTCGACATCAGCGCGGATAGGATAACCATGACGATAGTTATTTTGCGGCTTTTGCTGAAGCCCAGTAAAAACATCATGCCGATGCTGATTAAGCCAAATATATATTGCTTCTGGCTGTCCATAGGCGTGATGACGATTACCGCCGCCACTGGTGCAAGCACCAGCAGCAGCAGGTAAAACCCGAGTTTACTCATGATTCACCCTGAAGAAGCTGTGTTGTTATTATGGGGCCGGAGACGGCCTCATTATTAATAGTGGCTGCGAATAGGTGCCTGAACTTCGCCGTTGCCGACGGTGATATTCAGGATATTGGCTGCGCGTTTTGCCACTAATTCGATATCAAACGCAGCGGCGGAAGCTGGGCTGAAATCATAAACAGATTGTTGCGAGGCATTGGCTTCCGCGACACTTTCATCACGATGTACCACGCCTAATAAGTTCTCACCCAGGCGCTGCTGCATAAAAGCGGTAACTTCACGGCTAATATTGCGGCGATTGTCGCTCTGATTAAGCACAAAATAATGACCACGTTTATTATTTAGCGGCTGACCAATCATGCGGTCATTTTCAATTTGCGGCAGTAAAGAGACCGACGCGGTATCCGCTAACATCACCACTAAATGCATATCGGCAAGTGCCTGCATTGCTTTAAGCGCGGGACCCGGACCTGGCGGAAAATCGGCGATAATCACCAGTCCCGGATAATTCAATACCGTGTCCAGACCGCGTTTCAGGAAATGCGGATCTTTTACCAGGTTCTCTTCAAAACGTTCACGCTGCTCTTCACTGACTTCGCCATAAGGCATGACGAAAATGTTGCCGCCGGTGGTCAGAATCGATTGGCTCCAGTCAGCCTGATCTTCAGAGCGCGCGACAAAGCCGCGACCATCATTCAGCGGTACGCCGAAATGCAGGCGCAAGGCGTTCTGAACATCGAAATCGATTGCCAAGACCTTGCTGCCAGCGCGAGCCAAACTCCACGCAAGGTTGGCCGCCATGGTGGTTTTCCCTACTCCCCCTTTTGGCGAGCACACACAAACTAACGGCATAGCGCAATCTTCTCCAGTAGCGGTTTTAACGGTGTTTCTTTTGACAAATTAGCGGGCTCGGCCGGACGCGAGCGGAACAGCGCACCAAAGCGAGACGGTGCGGGCGCAGCCGGACGTGCCGGTTCAACCGCAGCGGCAAAGGTGTGCGCAGGGGCTGGCGCGATCGGCGCTGGCGCTGCCGGTGCAGGCGCGGCAACAACAGCAGGCTGAGCAATTGGTGCAGCGGATGCGGCGACAGGTTTGGCCGGCGGAAACAGTGAAGTTGTGGCCTGACGCTCCACCAACGTGGCTTTTGGCGCTAATGGCGTAGCAGACGACACCGGTTTCGCTGATGTCGCGGGCGGGAACAGCGATGAGCCGGTCTCCGGCTGGGCAGCGACAGGCGCGTTCAGGCTGTCGAGAATCGATCCACGAGCCGGACTGGCAGGTGCAGCCTGAGCAGGCTCCGGCGGGGCGCTAAATTCATCCCCGCGAATCGGATGCGGTTGCGGCATATCAATGCGCTGGCCGCTTCCTAATTCAGGCTCTTGATCGGTGGTCAATTGACGCAGTAACGCCCACTGACTTTGATCGGCTTCATGCGATTGACCGGACATATCCTTAAAAGCGATATCAAGCGTCTGCGTTTTTTCTTTAAAACGCTGCAGATCGTCGTAATTCTTCATGATCAGAGCCTGTAAAAGCGGGAGGGAATTTTCCGCGAATATATCACACACATTAAAAGACGGTGAGACAAATCTGATTATTAAAACGCCGCATTCAACAAAAGAATTCTATCTTTAAGATTGAAAAAACGGGCATGCAAGAAGCGTGCAGTTATTTATTGACGGGTATTAATTAGTATCAATTAACAGAAATAATTACGCAGGGGATTTTAACCTAAGCTACTGAATTTTCTCTATTGCGCTGCAAGTTATGGATTTTATTTCATTGTGAAGTCGCTCACGCAATCCCGACGCAAATAAGAATTTGCCTTTACGCTTTAAGACCTGGTCAGGACCAATTGAGCACTGATGCACTCGCGTAATGCTTTTTGCATGGCTTTGGCCATAACAGGTTTTGTCGTTAATTAATCTGATGTATTAAGGATAAAAGAAAGGCTCCCGCAGGAGCCTTCATTCATTTATAGCCGTAATTTATCACGCGCCCACTGGCTGGTTCTCATCCTGATCCACCGCGAAGCAGGCGATTTGTTGATCGCCATACTGCTTCAGCTTTGGCTGCAACTGAACGCAGGTGCCAAAACGACGACGGCAGCGCGCGTTAAACGCACAGCCCGGCGGCGGATTGAGCGGGCTCGGCAGTTCGCCCGTGAGCTTGATGCGCTCGCGGCGATCGTCCGGGTTAAGGCGTGGTGTCGCTGACAGCAGCGCCTGCGTGTAAGGATGGCGCGGATTGCTGAAGATCGCCTCTTTGCTGCCCTTCTCAACGCAGCGGCCGAGATACATCACCATCACCTCATCGGCGATGTGTTCCACCACCGACAGGTCATGCGAGATAAAGACGTAGGACAAGCCTAAATCCTGCTGCAAATCCATCATCAGGTTAAGCACCTGCGCACGCACGGATACGTCGAGCGCGGAGACCGGCTCATCGGCAATCAGCACATCCGGGTCGAGCATCAAACCACGCGCAATCGCGATACGCTGACGCTGGCCGCCCGAGAACATGTGCGGATAACGATCGTAATGCTCGGTTTTTAGGCCTACCTTCGCCATCATCTCCAGCGTTTTTTCTTTGCGCTCCGCTTTGGTCAGCGAGGTGTTGATCACCAGCGGCTCTTCCAGAATCTGGCTGATTTTCTTACGCGGATTGAGCGAACCATAAGGATTCTGGAACACGATCTGGATTTTCTGACGACGCAGTTTCTGCGCCTGCGGATCGTGTTTTAACAGATCCTGACCGTGCCAGAACAGCTGGCCTTCGGTTGGCGTTTCAATCATGGTCAGCAAGCGGCCCAGCGTGGATTTACCACAGCCGGATTCACCCACCACCGCCAGCGTTTTGCCGCGTTCGAGGTTGAACGAGACGCCATCCAGCGCTTTTACCAGACGTTCCTGGCCAAACAGACCTTTCTTCACCGGGTAGTGTTTTTTCAGGTCAATCGCCTGCAGCAGGTAATCCTGCTGGTTGTTATCAAGACTCATAAGTCGGTCTCCCGGCATCATCCAGTGGGAAGTGACATTTGGCCTGACGGCCCGGAATGTCGCGCAGCTCCGGCTCTTCGCGGCGGCAGCGATCGGTCACATACGGGCAGCGCGGATTTAACAGGCAGCCGGTTGGGCGATCGTATTTACCCGGCACCACGCCAGGCAGCGAGGCCAGACGCGCTTTATCGGCGGCAAACTCCGGCAGCGCGCGCAGCAGCGCTTGCGTATATGGATGACGCGGCGCTTTGAAGATATCCACCGCTTTACCGCTTTCCACCACTTGTCCGGCATACATCACGATGATGTGCTGTGCCGCTTCGGCCACCAGCGCCAGATCGTGAGTAATCAGGATCAGCGCCATGTTCTCCTGCTTCTGCAACTCCAGCAGCAGTTCGATGATCTGCGCCTGAATGGTGACGTCGAGTGCGGTGGTTGGCTCATCGGCGATCAGCAGTTTCGGTTTGCAGGCAATCGCCATGGCGATCATCACGCGCTGGCTCATACCGCCCGACAGCTGATGCGGATAGACATCAAGACGCGATGCCGGGTCAGGAATGCCCACCTGATCGAGCAGATCAATCGCGCGCTGACGACGCGTACGTTTGCTGCCGCCCTGGTGCACCTTCAGCGCTTCCATGATCTGGAAACCCACGGTGTAGCACGGGTTGAGGCTGGTCATGGGGTCCTGGAAAATCATCGCTACTTCTGCGCCCACCAGCTGGCGGCGCTCTTTTTCGGAGATTTTCTGCAGGTCGCGCTGGTTGAACTCCAGTTTTTCCGCCATTACGCGGCCGGGATAATCAATCAGGCCCATAATCGCCAGTGAACTCACGGATTTGCCCGAGCCAGATTCACCAACAATACCCACCACCTGGCCTTGCTCGACCTGATAGCTGATGCGGTCAACCGCACGGAACGGTGTTTTTTCGTCGCCGAAATGCACCGATAACTTGTCTACATTTAATAACGCCATCTCGGTGCCTCTTTACTGCTTGAGTTTCGGGTCGAGTGCATCACGCAAACCATCGCCCATGAGGTTGAATGCCAGAACCGTTAGCAGAATGGTCACTCCAGGGAATGTCACCACCCACCAGGCACTTTGCGCATACTGCAACACGTCGGAGAGCATGGTGCCCCACTCCGGCGTTGGCGGCTGCGCCCCCATACCGAGAAAGCCCAACGCCGCCATATCGAGGATGGCGTTGGAGAAACCTAATGATGCCTGCACGATCAGCGGTGCCAGGCAGTTAGGCAGAATATTGATGAACATCTGGCGCAGCGTACCGGCACCCGCCACGCTCGAAGCGGTGACGTAATCGCGGTTCACTTCAACCAGCACCGCAGCACGTGTCAGACGGATATAGTGCGGCAAGGCAACGAAGGTAATCGCCAGCGAGGCGTTAACAATCGACGGACCAAAGATTGCCACCAGCACCAATGCCAGCAGCAGGCTTGGCAGCGCCAGCATGATATCGACCACACGCATAATGATGGCGTCAACCACGCCGCCGAGGTAGCCGGCCATCAGGCCAAATATCACGCCGAGAATCAGCGACAGCACCACCACCATGCAGCCGACCAGCAGCGACAGGCGCGCGCCGTACATCAGGCGCGACAGCACATCGCGGCCCACGTCATCGGTACCGAGAATGTAGCTCCAGCTGCCGCCTTCCTGCCAGACTGGCGGATGCAGCAAGGCATCGCGGAATTGCTCGGCCGGTGCGTGCGGTGCCAACACATCAGCAAAGACCGCGATCAACAGCATCAGAACGATGTAAACCAGGCCGATTACCGCGCCTTTGTTACGTTTGAAGTAGTGCCAGAATTCCTGCAACGGGGTCATCGGCTTGGGTGCAGCAGTTACGCTTGCGGGATCAACAGCAGACATGATTCCCCCTTATTTCTTATGACGGATACGTGGATTGACCACGCCGTACAACAGATCAACCAGCAGGTTGACCACGATGATCAGAATCGCCACCAGCAGCACGCCGCCCTGCACCACCGGATAGTCACGGCGTTGCAGCGCTTCGATCAGCCAGCGACCAAGTCCTGGCCACGAGAAGATGGTTTCGGTCAGAATCGCACCGGCCAGCAGCGTACCGACCTGCAAACCGATTACGGTGACAACCGGCAGCATGGCGTTACGCAGCGCATGCACCACAATCACACGCATACGCGTCAGGCCTTTGGCACGCGCGGTACGGATGTAATCTTCACCCAGCACTTCCAGCATTGAGGATCGCGTCATACGCACAATCACCGCCAGCGGAATGGTGCCGAGCACGATGGCCGGCAAAATCATGTGCATCACCGCATCTTTGAAATCGCCCTCTTCGCCCCAGAACAGCGTATCAATCAGCATAAAGCCGGTGAGTGGATGGCTGTCGTCGAGGAAGATGGTGTCGCTGACGCGCCCGGAGACCGGCGTGAGGTTCCACTGCACCGAGACCAGCATGATCAGCATGATGCCCCACCAGAAAATCGGCATCGAGTAACCAGTGAGCGAGATGCCTACGGCGGTGTGATCGAAGATCGAGCCGCGTTTTACTGCGGCCAGCACGCCAACGGGAATACCAACCGCCACGGCGAACAACATGGCGCAGATGCCCAGTTCCAGCGTGGCTTTGAAGCGTGGTACGAATTCGTCCCAGACCGGGATACGGCTTTTCAGCGAGATGCCGAGGTCACCGTGCAAGACGCCGTTGATGTAGGTGAGATATTGCTTCCACATCGGCTGATCGAGGCCAAATTGCGCCATCAGTTGCGCGTGACGTTCAGGAGAGATACCGCGTTCGCCGGCCATGATCAGTACCGGATCGCCGGGGATCAAGTGGACAAACGCGAAGGTCAATAATGTGATACCGATGAACGTTGGGATGACAAGGCCCAAACGTCGGAGTACGAATTGCAGCATAATCCTGGTTCTCTGACATTTCCCACAGCGTTACCGCCGGGGACAACATTGCTCAACACTCGCAGCCCGCCAGGGGCAGACGCGACGCAAGAAGCGCTTCAATATTAGAATTTGCCGGAAAAAAAGAGCGGAATACGGGCGGCGAAGGTGCCGCCCGAGGGCCAGCAATGCTGGCCCTGACCGCGATAATCCGAAAGGTTATTCCTGGATATCGACGTTTTCGAAGTGATGTTTACCTAATGGATCAACCACATAACCTGTTACTTTCTTGCTCACTGGCTCGTATACGGTTGAGTGAGCGATGATCAGCGCTGGAGCCTGGTCATGCATCACTACCTGAGCCTGTTTGTACAGTTCAATACGTTTGTTGTGATCGGCTTCAGCACGGGCTGGCTGAATCAGATCTTCAAACGGCTTGTAGCACCAACGTGAGTAGTTAGAACCGTCTTTCGCCGCTGCACAGCTGAACAGCGTGGCGAAGAAGTTATCTGGATCCCCATTATCACCGGTCCAGCCCATCATCACGGTCTGGTGTTCACCGGCTTTCGCGCGTTTCAGGTACTCGCCCCATTCGAAGGTGACGATTTTGGCTTTCACGCCAATTTTCGCCCAGTCAGCCTGAACCATTTCCGCCATGCGGCGTGCGTTCGGGTTGTATGGACGCTGAACCGGCATTGCCCACAGGTCGATAGAGAAACCATCCGCCATGCCCGCTTCTTTCAACAGCGCTTTCGCTTTCTCAGGATCGTAGGCGTAATCTTTGATGTCGTCGTTGTAGCCCCACATAGTTGGTGGGATCAGGTTTTTCGCGGCCTGACCAGCGCCCTGATAAACGGCATCGATGATGGCTTGTTTGTTCACCGCCATGGTCAGTGCCTGACGCACTTTCACGTTATCCAGCGGTTTTTTCTCGGTGTTGAACGACAGGTAACCGACGTTCAGACCAGGCTGTTCCATCAGGTTAATTTTGTCGTCTTTCTTCATGCTGGCGATGTCGGCCGGGTTCGGATACGGCATTACCTGGCACTCACCCTTCTGCAGTTTCGCATAACGCACAGACGCATCTGGCGTGATGGAGAACACTAAGCGATCAATCTTCGGCTTGGTGCCCCAGAAGTCTGGGTTCGCTTTGTACAGAATGCGCGAGTCTTTCTGATACTGCTGCAGCACGAACGGACCGGTGCCCACTGGATTGAGGTCCAGCTTCTCAGGCGTGCCCGCTTTCAGCATGTTGTCGGCATATTCTTTAGAAATGATTGAGGCGAAGTCCATGCCGAGGTCAGCGATGAACGGCGCTTCTGGGCGCGTCAGGGTGAAGCGTACGGTGTAATCGTCAACTTTCTCGATTTTGGCGATCAGCTTAGGCATGTCCATGCCTTCGAAGTATTCGTAGCTGCCGCCAGAAACACCGTGGTATTTGTTGTTTTTGTCGAGCTGACGCTCGAAGGAGAACACGACGTCATCGGCATTAAAGGTGCGGGTTGGCTTGAAGTCTTTGGTGGTTTGCCACTTCACGCCCTGACGCAGGTGGAAGGTATAGGTTTTACCGTCCGCGCTGACATCCCATTTTTCTGCCAGGCCTGGCTGCAGCTCGGTGGTACCGGTTTTGAACTCAACCAAACGGTTGTAGATCGGTACGGAGCTGGCGTCGTAGGTGGTGCCCGATGTGAAGAGCTGCGGGTTGAAGCCTTCCGGCGAACCTTCTGAACAATAAACGAGGGTTTTCGCCTGGACACCAGCGGCAACGGTCATAGCAATCAGGCTGAGACCGACCTTCAGCATCCTGGATTTAGCCAGGGAGTTGATCATGTTTTGCTCCATTGTGATGTGATGTTGTGTGCGTCGCCCGACCTCTGATTTTTTTATGCGGTTCGGGCAGGTCAATTAAGAGTAAGCAAAATGTGAGCGGTTATTTTTTTGTGCTGGCACCGTGGAATCTGTCAGACACGTCCTTCTCTACATTTTATTGACGCATCAATTTGTCAACAGTTGCAATGAACGTCAATACAGTGTGGGGTTATTTACACAGAGTGTGAGTAAGTGCAAGCAACGATAAAAAACACCCTTCTCAGCGTAAGCCAAAATTAAAAAAGGTGATAAAGCGCTCAATGCCGCGTGATTATCTGGCTATGTAGCCAAATGGCAGTGATTATCACCGTTAAAAAACACACAAAACTTATTGGTAAATGTTGAATATCTGAACGATTCTTCGTGCGTTATGACGTTCAGGCAGCGGAATGTGCTAGTGAAATGGCATAAGAAATCAGCATGATGCATAAACCGGTCATAAGAAGAATGTTTCGCGAATTAAGCGCGCGGGTTCGATTTGGCGTGGGGTGCACGCGGTTAAGTTGGGATAATGGTGAGTATTGTTGGTTTGGGAGATGGAACGAGTAAATTTAGGGGTTTTGATGATTATTGGTGCGTTGCTCAGGAAAGGCGGCTCGAACGCAAAGTCGGCGTGAATACGTCCCTGTAGCCTCGACCGCCGCATCCCTGCGGCGGACGCTTTGCTAACCGAGCCGCCTTCCCATCGCTCTGCTGACTTTAGTTTTTGCTGTTAAAACAATGCAGAGGATTTTGATTAAGGATGGAATACAGGGCCGCGGAGTAAAGCTTCCGACGCATGGATGCGTCGGCAGAGCCCACAGGGATGTGTCCACGGCGACTTTACGGAGCGGCCCTGTATTTCAGCCTGATCGGCTGAGGAGCGAACTATATAGAATCCCAAATTACAGACGAAAAAAAACCTGCTTATAAAAGCAGGTTTCTTCAAAGATGGTCGGCGAGAGAGGATTCGAACCTCCGACCCACTGGTCCCAAACCAGTTGCGCTACCAAGCTGCGCTACTCGCCGATGGGGGCGCATATTACTGCGCTGCTAAAAAAGCGTCAATGCCTTTTACTGAAAACCCATCTGATCGCCTGGAAAGCAAGCAAAGATCAGCAACCCCAGCAAATCAAAGCGGTTTAGCCGGCGTGGCTGCCGGTGCCGAACACCAGTTATTCGCGTCTTTAATTCCGCCGTCTGGCGAGGTGTAGCCGAGGCAACCCATAATGGTATCGAACAGCTCAACATGGCGATGGGTTTTACCTACGCGCTGCTGCGCCTGCAAACGTTCGAAGTTGCTGCGGTTAGTGGGGTCCTCAAGATACTTATCAGAAGCCCACACCATCATCGGTACGCGGAATTGCTCCGGTGGCGCCATCTCGCGCGGCGTGCCGTGCAAGTGCATATTCTCGCTAATCGACTCACCGTGATCGGAGGCGTAGAACACAATCGCCTTCTTATCACGCAGTTGATCGAGCACGCTGTCCAGCATGGTATCAACGTACAAAATCGAGTTGTCATAGGCATTAATCAACTGCGCTTTACTGCACTTCTCATCAACGCCCATGCATTCCGGCTTATAGCGCGCGAAATCACGCGGGTAACGCTGAGAATAAAGGTAGTGCGAGCCTTTAGTGTGCAGAATCACCACATGCTTGCCTTTCGGGAAGCGTTGTAACGATGCCTGTAACTCCGGCACTAACAGCATGTCATCGACCGCTTTGCCCTGATTACGCTTCTCTGAGCCAATCTGCTCGCGGAACGAGAAGTTATTGGTGTCAGCGTTATCGTAGAACCACACTTCGCTCTGCATCGCGAACAACTCAGACGTAAAGCCCAGCTCTTTCAATACAGCGAAAACGTTTTGTTCTTTCAGCGTGCGACCCGGATTATCCATGGTGCCGCCTTCGCGCACGAACATGCAGCGCAGCGACAGCTTGGTGGCGGTATCACAAGATTCACCACGGAACGCGACCAGATTCTTCTCTTTCGACAGCTTCGGCGTGGTATCACGATCGTAGCCAAGCATCCCCATGTGATCCCAGCGCGTGGTTTCACCAATCACGAACACCATATAGGTATCGTCGATGCCCGCTGGCGCGACGTAGGTAAATTTCTTCGCCGGATCGAGCAACTCCTGGCCATCCCACTCTTCATCGACTTTAGTCCAGGCAAACAGGCCCAGCGCGGCGATCCAGTTGGATGGCAGATAGGAGTGCGCCACCACGCCGCCATAACTCGGTAAATCGATGTTGGTGATTTCTTCATTCACCTTTTGCAGCTTGTCGAAATAGCGAATTGGCAGCCACACCAGCGCGACGCTCAGCAGCATAACGGCTATCGGCTTCAGACGTTGGCCAGGCGTTTTAAGTTGTTCAATCAGCGTGTGGCTGAGGTTATTGCGCCAGATAAGCAGCAGCGGCAGCGCGCTCACCAGCACCATCCACAACACGAAATGCAGGCCAATCACTTCTTTAGAGAGATCGATATCGGTGGTCATCACCGAGGCGATAATGCCGTAACCAATCACCACGTTGAAAAACGCCATGTAATAGGCGGCAGCAACAGAAATGATCACGGTGAGTGTGGCCAGTATGCGATAAGCCCATTTCCCGCCCAGCGACAGCAGGCGCATCAGGAAAAAGGTGAGAAGTACGGCAGCCATCACTTCTGCGGCAGCTGAGAGCCAATTTGAGATATTGGATTTTGTTAAAAAGCCGTCAAAGCGGCGATAAAATATTGGCAAATTCAATAAGATGCCCAGATAGAGGGCAAGCAGCAGAGACAGCTTTTGCTGCGTTAAACTTTTAATATAATTCATGAAAATATCTATTCCCGACCTGGTGTCGTTGTATCAACCGTTATGTGACTGTTTAAAGACAGCAGAGTTCGCTAAACCGCGGAAAAAGCGTGACGCAAGATGCAGGATCGGGACGATTCCGACTGGCGAAAGGGCGATGGCGCGAAGCCGAGCAGTAGAACATTTAACCAATGGTAAGACCAGACAATTTTTCTAATTGAAGCAGTTCGAATGTAATTCAGATGTAAAAAAGGCTCCCGCAGGAGCCTTTTATCGCTAGCCACATCAATTAGTTGATGATGTTCAGCGTCACGTCGATGTTGCCACGCGTTGCGTTTGAGTATGGGCAAACGATGTGCGCCGCATCCACCAGCTTCTGCGCTTCAGCCGCATCCATTTCTGGCAGATGGATATTCAGCTTGGCTTCAATTCCGAAACCGTTCGGGATTGGGCCAATACCCACTTCGCCTTCAATCCATGCATCTTTCGGCATCGCAATCTTGTCGCGGCCAGCTACAAACTTCATCGCGCCGAGGAAACAGGCTGAATAACCCGCGGCAAACAGCTGCTCTGGGTTAGTCACTTCGCCGCCTGCGCCGCCCATCTCTTTTGGCACGCCTAGTTTTACATCCAGCACGTTGTCAGAAGAAGTCGCACGACCATCACGACCGCCGGTGGCTTTTGCTTTTGCAGTATAAACAACTTGTTCTAAAGACATAATAACCTCGTTAATTCGCTATATAATCGCGCACTACTTATTATGCGCAAACCTGAACGTCATCTATGGGGATGTCGGGACAGCGACTTCCCCTGTTTATTAATTGGCGCGGTAAAGGCTGTCGCGCAACTCGTCTAACTGACCTTTCAGTGACGCCATTGCCTGATCATCGCAGGCCGTCGCACACTGAATGGCTTCCGGAATGCTTTCCGCTTTCTCACGCAACGCTCGACCTTCATCGGTCAACGTCACCACAACCTGACGCTCATCCTGGCGTGAACGCTGGCGTCGCAGTAAACCCGCGCTCTCCAGACGTTTCAGCAGCGGCGTCAGCGTTGCTGAATCAAGAAACAGCTGCTCACCAATCTCGGAAACCGTCACATCGTCCTGATTCCACAGCACCAGCATCACCAGATATTGCGGATAGGTAATCTCCAGCCTGGATAGCAGCTGGCGATAGACTTTGTGCATCGCGAGATTCGCCGAATACAGCGCAAAGCAGAGCTGCTGATCTAACTGAAGTGGCGCCTGCTTCACTTTTTTGTCATCTTGATTACTGTTCATGGGTTTGAATATAAATAGCGCGCTAGATAATTGCAAGCGACTTTTCTCTGGGAGAGTGAAATATGCGAGATTCACTGGAAGAGCAAGCGCGCCGTTATGCCACTGAAGCGCATGCTGCTGCGGGTCAACGCCGCAAATACACTGACGAGCCTTACATTGTGCATCCGGCTGCCGTCGCCGAGTTAGTGCGTAGCGTTACCGATGATGAACAGATGATTGCCGCCGCCTGGCTGCATGACACGGTCGAAGACACGCCCAGCACTCTGGATGATATCGAGCGCCATTTCGGCGCGCGCGTGGCGGACCTGGTAGGTCAACTCACCGACAGCGCGCAGCCTGCGGCGAAAAATCGCGCCGCACGTAAGCTGGCGCATTTCCGTCACACCGCCGATGCGTCGCCCGAGGCGCAAACCATTAAGCTGGCCGACATCATCGACAACACCCGCGCCATCGTGCAGTACGATGCCGACTTTGCGCGCGTGTATTTGGTGGAAAAGCAGATTCAGATTCAGCTCCTGCGCGAGGGCGATAGTCATTTGTGGCAGCAAGCTGAACAAACCATCAAACAGGGATTAGCGCAATTAGCGCTGCCGCCATACAGCGTGCCAGAGAGTTGGTTCATCAAACAGGCGGCAAAGTACGGCGCTATAAATTAAAAAACCCGCCATTTAGGCGGGTCGGAGCATCCTCAACAAGGATTACTCCAGCAGCTGGCGCCCTAAATACGGGTTAGCTTGTAACAGCTTCATCAGTTTGCGCGCCGTAGCGGAAGGACGCGTACGTTGCGCCTCCCAGCTTTTAACTGACGAAACGCTAACACCCATCACGCGGGCAAATTCGTCAACCTGCATGCCGGTCATTTCGCGTAAACGCTGCGGCTCGGGAACTGTAGTCTGGTTGATAGAAATTTCTGATACGGATGGCTTAGCGTCACGTGTCAAAACAATCTGCTCAAGGCTGCTGAGCAACTCGACCATGGGATCTTTTAATTCCATAGAGAACTCCTTAAAAACTCACTATGAAGCACGTGAAAGTGAAGAGGTAAGCGCCACCAGGCGCTGAAACCGGACGATCAGGCTGTATCCCGTAGCGGTTTCGCATAGTTATTATCAAACCGATGCGGGACACAGCCTGTTGAGCACTGCAAAAGATGTCAGGGCAATGCAACAATAGTTCGGGTTTCTAAGTATGGGACAGATCCCCGACTTTGCTGCCAGATTCCTGATTATTTTTTATTCTTTCTTATGCCACTTTTGGGTCGATCACCATAAGTAATTGACCCGCCTGCACTTGCTGCCCGGACAGCCGCGTCAGACTATGGATTTTTCCACTGACGGGCGCGACGATCGGGATTTCCATCTTCATTGATTCGAGGATGCCGACCGTGGCACCCGCACGAATTTCACTGCCTTCCTCCACCAGCCATTGCCACACGCTGCCCGCCACCTGACTCTCAACGGGATGACATCCGGCTGGCACCACACTCTCTTCGCCGCTCTGCGCTTGCAGCTGGCTATCGAAGGTAAACTGCCCTTCGGCTCGCCAGCGCGCCAACTCCTCATCAAATGCCTGCTGCCGCTGTTGCTGGAAGGCATCAATCTCCTGCGCTTGCTGCGTCAGCATTGCCTGATAGTCGGCGAGGCGGAATTCGCCCTGTTCCACGCGCAGCGGATAATCGCCCCACGGAAAACGCTCACGAATCTGCAGTAACTCGTCGGCCTCTACCGGATAAAAACGAATTTGATCGAAGAAGCGCAGTAACCAGGGCTGGGTAAACGCGGCTGTTGGGCGATCGCGGTTCCACATCTGCATGGTACGTCCAACAAACTGATAACCGCCCGGCCCTTCCATGCCGTACACGCACATATAAGCGCCGCCGATCCCCACCGAATTCTCCGCCGTCCAAGTGCGCGCCGGATTGTATTTGGTGGTCACCAGGCGATGACGTGGATCGAGTGGCGTCGCCACCGGCGCACCGAGATAGACATCGCCCAATCCCATCACCAGATAAGAGGCGCTAAATACGATCTCTTTTACCGACTCAATGCTATCCAGCCCATTGATGCGGCGAATAAATTCAATGTTGCTTGGGCACCACGGCGCATTCGGTCTGACGGATTGGTCGTAGCGCACAATCGCTTCACGGCAGGCTGCATCATCCCAGCTCAGCGGCAGCCATACGGTGCGCGAAGGCACCGCCGCCTCGGCCAGGCTCCCCAATGCTAAATCAGCGTGCAATATTTGCGCCAATAGATCACTTCTTGCGCACAGCTGCGCGTCATAGTGGATTTGTAGCGAGCGGATGCCAGGCGTCAATTCCAGTTGCCCCGGCAGCGGATGCGCTTCCAGCCGTTGCATTAGCGCATGCACGCGAAAACGCAGCGCGATATCCAGTTGCAAATCTCCATATTCCACCAGCAGAAAACGGTCGCCCGCTGCTCGAATTGAGAGCGAAGGACGTTGATCCGCTGCCGCATGATGGTGCAGCACAGGATCAATCAAGGGCAGCGCCGCGTTCACTGTAATCGGTTGAGATTGCAGTTTGATGATCTCGTCCCGCTGCGCCTGCGCCAGTTGATCGGCGGTGAAAAGATCGATCGGCTGGAACTGCACGCGATCGCCGGCTTTTAGCTGTCCCAGCTTCCACAGATCGGCCTCGATCACCGTTGCCGGGCAGACAAATCCTCCCAGCGATGGGCCATCCGGGCCGAGGATCACCGGCATATCGCCGGTGAAATCCACCGTGCCGAAGGCGTAGGCATTGTCATGGATGTTCGAAGGATGCATGCCCGCTTCGCCACCGTCGCTGCGCGCCCAGGTCGGTTTTGGGCCGATCAGGCGAATGCCGGTGCGGCTGGAGTTGTAGTGCACTTGCCACTCAGCGGCAAAAAATGCCGCGATGTCGTCATCGGTGAAGAAGGTGGGCGCGCCATGCGGGCCGTAAATCACCCGCAGCTGCCAACAACCGTTAAGTTGCGGCAGCAGTTCGTCAGGCAATGTTGCGGCACTCAACACCTGCGGCGCGGCGAGATGCAACACATCACCGGCGCGCAGCGCGCGTCCGGCATGACCACCAAATTTGCCGAGGGTGAAGGTGCTGCGGCTGCCCAGATAGCGCGGCGTGTCGAGGCCACCAGCCAGCAGCAGATAGCTGCGGCTGCCGTCACGCACCTCGCCCAGCGTCAGCGTTTGCCCGGCCTGCGCCGTTAGCCGCTGGTTCATCGGTAACCTTTGTTGATCGAGTTGCGCGGCAATCGGCGCGCCGGTCAGTACAAAACTACATGCCTGATTGAAGCGCAGCGTCGGGCCACGCAAGGTGATCTCCAGCCCGGCGGCTTGGGCATTATTATCTAACAGGCGATTGCCAAGCTGGAACGCGCGGTTATCGAATGGGCCTGAAGGCGGCACGCCAACATGCCAATAGCCGGTGCGTCCCGGCGCATCTTGCACCGTGGTTAAGGTGCCGCCGCTAAGAATATCCAGCGTCGGCGGCTGCCACTGCAGGGTGCCGAGCGTGGCGGTGATGATGCGTCCCTGCTGCACGTCCGGCAACGTGCACAGCTGGCGCAGCCACAGCAAATTGGTTTCGATGCCGTACAGCTCGGTGGCGTGCAGCGCCTGCACCATGCTGCCGAGCGCGCTGGCGCGATCGGCAGCATGCACAATCACTTTCGCCAGCATCGGATCGTAAAACGGCGAAACCTCCATGCCGCTCTCAACGCTGCTGTCGATCCGCAGCGTGGCGCCCTCCATCTCAGCCGGGAATTGCACATGGCTGAGTAATCCAGCGCTGGGCTGGAACTGCTTGGCGGGATCTTCGGCGTAAAGCCGTACCTGAATGGCATGACCTTGCGCGACCGGCTGCAAATCGGCCAGCGGCGGTAATGTTTGCTGCGCCAGTTCCACCATCCAGCGCACCAGATCGACGCCATACACCATTTCGGTGACGCCATGTTCTACCTGCAAACGCGTGTTCACTTCAAGGAACCAGAACTGCTGGCTGGCATCGTCATACACATATTCCACCGTGCCCGCGCTGCGATAGTTCACCGCTCGCGCGAGCCTGACGGCGGTGGCCTGCAACTGCGCGCGCACCGCTGCGCTCAAGCCCGGTGCGGGCGTCTCTTCCAGCACCTTTTGATTACGGCGTTGCGCCGAACAATCACGCTCACCGAGCGCGATCACTTCACCTGCGCCGTCGCCAAAAATCTGCACTTCGATATGGCGCGCACGCGCAATGAACTTCTCTAAAAATACGCCATCGTCGGCGAAGTTGTTGCCTGCCAGGCGCTTCACGCGGGTAAATGCCGCATCGAGCTGTTCGGCATCGTCACAGCGCTGCATGCCAATCCCGCCGCCGCCCGCGGTGCTTTTCAGCATCACCGGATAGCCAATCTGCGCCGCCATCTGCTGCGCCTCGGCCAGCGAAGCCAGTAAGCCGCTGCCCGGCAGCAGCGGCACGTTGTTCTGTTCGGCCAGCGCACGCGCGCTGTGTTTCAGGCCAAAAGCCGCCATCTGCTCGGCGCTCGGCCCAAGAAAATGCACGCCCGCCGCTGCGCAGCGCGTAACAAATTCCGGATTCTCACTGAGAAAACCGTAGCCCGGATGCAGCGCCTGCGCGCCACTCTGCGCAGCTATCGCCAGCAATTTATCCTGATTGAGATAAGTGTCTCGCACCTGACCTTCGCCGAGCGACCAGGCTTCATCCGCCAGACGCACATGGCGCGCATGGCGGTCGGCTTCGGCATACACGGCAATCGCCCGGATATTCATGGCTTGCAGGGTACGAATAATGCGCACGGCAATCGCGCCACGGTTGGCAATTAATACGCGATCAATCATGACTGAATACTCTCGTTGCGGCAGGTCGTCCTGCGTGGCATTGACGGCAGAAAACGGGTCGTCCCGTTGCGTCAGAGAATCACCACACGCTGACTAAAATCGGCGTTGGGTTGTAACCGTTGCAGGGATTGTTGAGCTGCGGGCAGTTGGAGATCAGCACCAGCACGTTGATCTGCGCCACCATCTCGACATATTTGCCCGGCGCAGAAATGCCGTCGGCAAAGGTCAATCCGCCGTCATGCGTCACCGGCACGTTCATGAAAAAATTGATGTTGTGGGTGATATCGCGGCGCGTCAGGCCAAACTGCGGCTTCTCCGCCACCGCCAGCATCCAGCTATCGCGGCACGAATGCATATGGCGCTTCTCCAGGTCATAACGCACCGTGTTGCTCTCGCACGAGCAGGCGCCGCCCAAGGTATCGTGACGGCCGCAGGTATCGGCGGTAATGGTCAACATCGGGCGATCACGGTTGGAGCGCAGCACGCTGCCGGCCGTCAGAAACACGTTGTTCTGCCCGCGCAGCGTGTCGCTCATGCTGTAGCGTTCAGCGGTGTCATCAGCATTGAAAAACAGCGTATCGGCGGCCTGATTGCCTTCCAGATCGGTGATGCGTAGCGTCTGACCGGCTTCGATGCGATGTAGCCAGTAATCGCCGGCATCAATTTTTTGCTGTAAGCGCGCGTGGGCTGGATTGAGCAGACTTTCAGTGATCATCACATTTCTCCTTGCAGTTGATACAGCGCGTTATTACGCAAGCCGCGTTGATTTTCAGCACGTTGCAGACAGATTTCGGGCAGCGGCGCGCGCTGCGCATCCAGTTCGATCTGCACCGGCTGGCGCGGATAATCCTGTGATGCGCTCAGCGGATGTGGGCAAGTGTGCAGCAGCACCAGCGTGTCCATCGCGAAACGTAAACGCACGTTGGCACCCGCCGCGCCCTGACGTTCCAGCTGCAAAGTGCCGTTATCGTCAGCGCGCACCTGCGCAAACAGGTTGAGGCAGGACGCCATATCGCGCTGACCGAGCCCATATTTCGCCAGCTCGACGAGAAAGCTGTCGTAGCCGTTTTGATGGCGCAGGTTGCGCGCCTGCTGATACGTGCTGGCACCAAAGCGCGCGGCGGTTTGTTCGGCATTCAGCGTGCCGCACACGCTTTCGTGCCAGCCGAAGCTGTCGTGTTCGATGCCGCAGAAAATGCGCCCCATATCTGAATAGAGACAATGACCGGCGGTGAGGCGAAAAGTGTGCTGGCACTTCAAGGTGTCGGGCGCGTTATAGCGCTCCAGCAGGTTTTCCGGGTTGTAAAACAGCAGGCCGACGTTGGCGCCACCTTCCACATTGGTGAGGGTCAGCGCGCTACCGCTGCGCATCACCAGTGACCAGTGCGCGCCGCTCGGCAACAAGGTTTGATAAGGCTTCATGGTTTTCTCCTTTAGGCGACCAGCGGTTCGGATGGCTGTGTGCGATCCAGCGGCAGGTCGTACGTGATGGTCGCGCCCCAGGCTTCAGGCGCGTGCGGATCGTGGCGCAGCTTGTCAAACACCAGCAGACGCGAGGCGAGGCTAAATCCCTCTTTCAGATCGTGGGTGATCATAAAAATCGTCAGGTTGTGCTGCTGCCACAATCGGGTAATCAGTTGGTGCATCTCGCCGCGGATGCCGGGATCGAGTGCGCCGAAAGGCTCATCCAGCAGCAAAATGCGCGGCTGCTTCATCAGCGCCTGCGCCAGCGCCAGACGCTGCTGCATGCCGCCCGACAGCTGATGCGGATATTTATTCTGCGCATGTTCCAGGCCGACCTGCGTTAGCATGGCCTGCGCACGCTGGCGAATCGCCTGACGCTTCTTTCCCCACACGCGGCCCAGCCAACGCGCACTGCTGAACTCGTCGCCCAGCATCACGTTGCCCAGCACCGTCAGATGCGGGAACACTGAATAGCGCTGAAACACCACGCCGCGATGCGCATCCGGTTCGTCGGGAATCGGTTCGCCATCCAGTAACAGCTGGCCTTTGCTGGGCGCTTCAGTGCCGAGCAGCATATTCAGGAAGGTGGTTTTGCCGCAGCCGGACGCGCCGACAATCGCCACAAACTCGCCCTCTTCGACCTCGATATTGAGGCGCTCCAGCACCACTTGCTGGCCGTAATGTTTCTCAAGGTTTTTCAGTTGCAGTAACGGCATGGCTCGCCCCTTAGTTCGCGTGATACCACGGCCAGCAGCGACGGCTAATCAGCCGCAGCAACAGGTCGAGCAGGAAGGCCAGCAGCGCGATCCACGCCACGTACGGCAGAATCACATCCATTGCCAGATAACGCCGCATCAGGAAGATGCGATAACCCAAACCTTCTGTGGCGGCGATAGCCTCGGCGGCAATCAAAAACAGCCACGCCGACGCCAGCGACAGCCGCACCGCATCCAACAGGCGCGGCATCAGCTGCGGCAGGATCACGCGCCACAAAATCTGCGCGCTGTGCGCGCCAAGCGTCTGCGCCTTCACCAGCTGCTCGCGCGGGATTTTCTGCACCTGCAGCTGCAAATCGCGGGTAATCAACGGCGTGATGCCAATGACAATCAACACCACTTTCGACACTTCGCCGAGGCCAAAACAGATAAAAAGAATCGGCAGAATCGCCAGCGGCGGTACCAGTGCAAACAACGTCACCAGCGGCGCCAGCACCGCCCGCACCACCGGCAGCGCGCCGGTGAACAGACCCAGCGCCAGCGCCAATAGCGCGCTGATCGCCACGCCACACAGCAAACGCAGCAAACTGGCGGCGGTATCGCTCCACAGCAGATATTCACCGGTGCGCGGGCTGGGCTGAAACGCCATGCGGCTAATGGCATCGCCCATGGCGTTAAAGCCCGGCAACAGCTTGTCTGCCGCATTCAGACTGAGACGCGCATCCGACGCGAACAGATACACCAGCAGCAGCGCCAGCAGCGGCAAGATGCCCAGCAGCAAGCGCCCCAGCGGCAGCGGTTGGTAGTTGATCAACTTACGCATCGGCATCGCCTCGCTTACAGCTGCCCGGCGGCGGCCAGTTTGGTGTACTCATCGGTGAAGCGCAGTTTGATGTTGCCCGCATCGCCCCAATTGCCCGCAGGCGTTGCCACGCCAACCACATCGGCGCTCGGCGCGCCCTCGCCCAGCAAGCCGTGCTTGAACGAGAACTCGGCGACCATCTGCATGGTGGCTTTGAGCTGTGGGCTTTGGACGAAATCGAGGGTGGTTTTGGCATCGCTGAACAGATGCGTGGCGGCCAGCTGCTGATCAAAGCCCGCCAGATCGGTGCCGGAAGCCTGCGCCATTTGTGTGCGTGCCGCTTTGGCGCTGTCGGTTGGGCCGGACATGGTTTTCAGCGTTTCATACCATGCGCCGGTCAGCGCTTTGCCGAGCTGCGGATACTTTTTAAGCGTGGCGCTGTTGACCACCAGCAGATCGAGGATTTCACCCGGAATTTGCGCGGAAGAGAAAATCAGATGACTGTTCGGCTGCTTCTCCGCTTCGGCGAGCAGCGGATTCCAGGTCACGATAGCGTTGACATCGGCGGTGCCAAACGCCGCCACCAAATCGGCATCGGCGGTGTTCACCACTTTGACGTCTTTCTCGCTCATGCCGGATTTTTCCAGCGCTCGCGCCAGCAGGTAATGTGAAACCGAGAGTTCGACCAGATTGATCGGCTTGCCTTTCAGCGCCGAGAGGTTGCCCGCGCCTTTCAGCAGAATGCCGTCGTTACCGTTGGAGTAATCGCCGACGATCAGCGCCGTGCTATCCACGCCGCCGGTAGCGGGAATGGTTAGTGCATCCATATTGGTCATGGTGCAACCCGCAAAGCCACCGGCGGTGTATTGGTTCACCGATTCGATATAGTCGTTAACCTGCACAAACTGGATATCGATGCCGTATTTGTCGGCCCATTTTTTGACGATACCGCTCTGCTGCGCGTAATCCCACGGCATCCAGCCCGCGTAGATCGACCAGCAAATCTTGAAGGAGGGTTTGTCGGCGGCCAGCGCATTGACGCTGAACAGCGTGATGGTGCAAAGCAACAGCAGGCGAAGGCAGGCTTTGATCATGATGGTTCCTCTGACGTTAACGGGCGAAAAAAAAGCAGGAGGCGGCGAGCAACGTTCTCGCTTTCCTCCCGGGCTTTTTTCCCGCCGTGTAACCGTCAGAGGACGGTCGGCCACTCTCGGACCAGCATCTTTCGACCGGAACCCTAGTGACCCATTGCAAATTGTCTGGCGACCTCGGTTGCCCGCTATCGCTCCTGCATCTGCGTTAACACATACAAAATGGATGCCAAGGTTATATCCCGCTGAAAAACATCAAATATTAACGATCCGCGCGTCGCTGCTTTGCTGGCATTGCACAGAAAAGCAGCGTGCGCGCACCAACGTGAAGCAGCCCATCGATGGAAACGTTGACGCCTCTTGCAATTCTGAAGTAGCACTGAAAAAACTTTTACTTTGCGATCATGTGGTTATTACACATTGATGACACACCAAGCTGAACCAATTAAATATTGGTTCACTTCTTGCCTACGCTAAGAAAGCTGCCGCATTCGCCTTTCATCAGGAAAAGGGCTGGAGACGTGGCGTTTACCGATCTTTTTCTGATGCATAAACAGGCGAACCAATCATGAATGACACGCCAGAAACCAGCCGCAACTCCAGCACCGCACTTGAGCAATTGCGCCAGCTGATTCAGCAACAGGAGCACACGCCGGATCGCGCGCTGCCCACCGAACGTGAGTTAGCGGAGCGCTTTGGCGTGGGTCGTCGTGAAATTCGCCGGGCATTAGACGTGCTGGAAGAAGAGGGCCGCATCTGGCGTAAACAGGGCAAAGGCACCTTTGTTGGGCCCTCCGCGCCGGTGCAGCCGCTAGTGTTACAGGATCTGCCGCAGCAATCGAATCTGCTTGAAGTGATGGAAGCGCGTTTGCAGCTGGAGCCAGGGCTGGCAAGTCTTGCCGCCCTGCGCGCCACCAAAGAGCAAATCGCCTTGATGAAACGCCTGCTGGAGCGCATGCACGCCATCACGCCGCCAGAAGATGGCGATCAGCATGAACTGTGGGACAGCGCCTTCCATCGCGCCATCGCCGAAGCGGCGGGCAATCGCCTGATGCTCGGGTTGTTCGATGCCGTCGATGCGGTGCGCCGCGATCCCGGCTGGCAGCATTTGCGGGTGCAGGCGCGTACCCCGGCGCGGCTGGATAACTATGACAACCATCATCAGCGGCTGGTGATGCACATCGCCCAGCGCCAGCCTCATGAAGCGGCAGCGGCGATGCGTGAGCATTTGCTTGCGCTGCAACAGGCGCTGATGGAAACGCTCTATTCCCGCCAGGAGGATATGCCATGACCGCACATCCCGTTTTATCGCTGCGCAATCTGCGCGTGCAGTTTCGCGGCTCGCCCGTCACGGTGCTGGATGATATTTCGCTGGTGCTTCAGGCCGGAGAAACGCTGGCGCTGGTCGGTGAATCGGGCTGCGGCAAAAGCATCACCTCACTGACGTTGATGGGTCTGCAGCCTGAGAGCGCGCACATCTTGCAGGGCGATATGCTATTTGATGGCCGCGATCTGCGCCAGCTCAGCAGCAGCGAATACGCCAGCCTGCGCGGCAACCAGCTGGCGATGATTTTTCAGGAGCCGATGACCTCACTTAATCCGGCCTTCACGCTTGGCGATCAGCTGAGTGAAGCGGTGATGCGCCATCGCAAAGTGAATAAGCGCCAGGCAATGGACGCGGCGCTGGCGATTCTGCAAAAAGTGCAAATCCCGGCACCAGAACTGCGGCTCAAAGCCTATCCGCATCAGCTTTCCGGCGGCATGCGCCAGCGCGTGATGATTGCCATGGCGCTGATCAACCAACCAAAACTGCTGATTGCCGATGAGCCGACTACCGCGCTCGACGTCACCATTCAGGCGCAAATTCTGGCGCTGCTGAACACCCTAAAACAGGAAACCGGCACCGCAGTATTGATGATCACCCACGACCTCGGCGTGGTGGCGGAAGTGGCGCAGCGCGTGGCGGTGATGTATGCCGGTCAGGTGGTTGAGAGCGGCAGCGTGGAGCGTATTTTCAACGATCCGCAGCATCCTTACACCATTGGCCTGATGGGCTCAATTCCCAGCCTGAGCGCACGCGAAGGTGCGCTGGCCACCATTCCCGGTCAGGTGCCGTTGCCGGAAAACATGCCGGCCGGCTGCCGTTTTGCCACGCGTTGCCCCTTCGCCGAAACACGCTGCCACCAGCATCGCCCGGCGTTACGCGCGCTGGCGAACGATCATCAGGTGGCCTGTTTCCGCGCCCCGTTAGAGCAATACGTCACGCTGGGAGAAAGTGCATGAAGCCGATTTTAGAGTGCCGCGATTTAAGCAAAACCTTCTCCGCGGGCAACCGGCTATTTTCACGCAATCGCGGCGTGACGGCGGTCGATCGCGTTTCGCTGCAGATGATGCCGGGCGAAACGCTGGCGATTGTCGGCGAATCCGGTTCCGGTAAATCGACGCTGGGCCGTTTGCTGCTGCGGTTATTGGCCGCCAGCGCTGGCGACGTGTTCTATCAGGGCGAAAGCATTACTGATGCCAGCGGCGCGCGGCTCAATCAGCTGCGCCGTGAATTGCAGATTATCTTCCAGGACCCGTTTGCCTCGCTCAATCCGCGCATGACGGTGCAGCAGATTGTTGGCGAACCCTTGTGGCTGCACGAAAAGATGAGCCGCGATCAGCGCCATTCGCGCGTCGCCGAACTGCTACGCACCGTTGGCCTGCCTGCGGCCTGGGCCGAGCGTTACCCGCACGAGTTTTCAGGTGGTCAGCGCCAGCGCATCGGTATTGCCCGCGCCCTGGCATCCCAACCGAAATTATTGCTCGGCGATGAGCCGGTTTCAGCGCTGGATGTGTCGGTGCAGGCGCAGGTGGTGAATCTGCTGGAGAGCCTGAAACAGCAGTTTGGTCTGACGATGGTGATCGTGGCGCACGGTTTAGCGGTAATCCGTCATATGAGCGATCGCGTGGCGGTGATGTATCTCGGTCAGATTGTCGAACTGGCCAGCGTCGATGAGATTTTTGATGCGCCGCTCCATCCTTATACGCAGGCGCTGATTGCCTCTGCGCCGCAAATGCAGCCGGGTGGCAACCGCACCATTCCGATGTTGCAAGGCGACCTGCCCAATCCTGCCAATCCACCGAGCGGCTGCCGTTTTCATACCCGTTGTCCCTATGCAACGGCGGAATGTCGCCAGTTTGAACCGATTAATCAGGTGCTGAGCGGCGGCCGTCAAATTGCCTGTCACCGCTGGCAGGAGATTAATCGCGATCGCAGCGTCATCACTCTTGCGCCACCTTCCGCCGCTTTTTTACGTCGCCGCGCCCTGTTTGAGCAGGCGGTGAATCAGCAAGCCTAACCTCTGGAGAGACACCGTGAAGCAAGCTCGTCATACGTTATTAACCGCCCTCAGCGGTCTGTTACTGCTCGGCGCTAGCGCCCACAGCCAGGCTGACAGCGTGATTCGCATCGGCCTGGGCGCCGATCCTGACATGCTCGATCCGCATCTGGCGCGCACCTATTACGGCCGTTTTGTGTTTGCGGCGATGTGCGATCGTTTGGTCGATGTCGATCAAAACCTCAAAGTGGTGCCGGGTCTGGCCACCGATTGGGCGTGGAGCGATGACGGTAAAACGCTGACCATGAATCTGCGCAGCGGCGTGACCTTCCACGATGGCGAAAAGTTTGATGCGCAGGCGGTGAAATTCAATATCGAACGTGCGCAGACGCTGCCGGGTTCGCTGCGCAAAAGTGAAATCTCCTCGATTGAAAGTGTGGAAGTAAGCGGCCCGATGCAGGTGAAATTCCACCTGAAAAACCCAGATGCGGCGCTGCTGAGCCAGCTGACCGACCGCGCCAGCGCCATGCTGGCACCGGAAGCGGCGAAAAAGCCCGATTTCGCCGCCCATCCGGTTTGCTCCGGCCCGTATCAGTTCGACAGCCGCGTTCAGCAGGATCGCATCGTGCTGAAGCGCTATGACAATTACTGGAATAAAGGCGCTTATCACTTCGATAAGGTGATTTTCCTGCCGATCCCGGATGCTTCCGTACGCCTCGCGAACCTGCGTGCTGGCGACTTGGATCTCACCGAAGGCGTGGCCGCCAGCGATGTGAAAACCGTTGAAGCCGATAGCAAACTGGCGCTGGCAAAAGTCACGGGTCTTGGTTATCAGGGCATCACCTTCAATATCAACAACGGCAAAGTCGATGCCAACAGTCCGCTGAAAGATGCGCGCGTGCGTGAAGCGTTCTCACTGGCGATTGACCGTGATGCGCTAAATCAGGTGGCGTTTGAAGGCTTGTATACGCCAGCCAATCAGGCGTTTTCACCGGTCAGCGCTTATCACGTCAACACACCGATTGCCGTGCGCGATGTGGAAAAAGCCAAAGCCTTGCTCAAGGCCGCAGGCGTCACCACGCCGCTCAATCTAACGCTGCTGGTCAGCAATAACCCGACCGCGCAGCAAGTGGGCCAGGTCATTCAGGCGATGGTCGGCGAAGCCGGTTTTAACCTCAATCTGCAAATGAGTGAGTTCGCTACGCTGCTGGATCGTCAGCAACGCGGGGATTATCAGCTCAGCCTGTCGGGTTGGTCTGGTCGTCCCGATCCGGACGGCAGCATCTATTCGTTTATTAACAGCAAAGGCACGCTTAACGACGGACGCTACAGCAATGCGCATGTCGATGAGTGGCTGAACGCCGCGCGTCTCACCAACGACCAGGCACAGCGTCAGGCGCTGTACACCCAGGTAGTGAACCAACTGCAAAGCGATATGCCGATTGCTTACCTCTACTTTGAGCCACGCATTTTTGGCATGTCGAAGAAATTGCAGGGCTTCAAAGCCTGGCCGGACGGATTGGTGCGTTTGGCTGGCGTAAGTCTGGCGCAGTAAACCGCTAAGGAGCGAGGATGCTGGAACTGATTGTAAAACGGCTATTGTTGGCGATTCCGACGCTGCTGCTGGTGAGCATTATGGTGTTCGCGCTGCAAAAGTTGCTGCCGGGCGATCCGGTGCTGGCGATGGCGGGCGAAGAGCGCGATCCGGCGGTTATCGCCCAGCTGCGGGCGGAATATCATCTGGATGATCCGATCCCCACGCAATATTTCGCCTGGATTGGTAATGCGCTAACCGGCGATTTAGGCATGTCGCTGCGCACCAAAGAGCCGGTGACGGCGCTGATCGCCAGCAAATTGCCGGTGACGCTGGAGTTGTCATTTCTGGCGATGATTATCGCGCTGGTGATTGGCATCAGCATGGGCATCATCGCCGCAGTGCGCAAAGACAGTTGGGTCGATCACACCACCAACTTTGTCGCGCTTTCCGGGATTTCAGTGCCTCACTTCTGGCTCGGTATTCTGCTGATTTTGCTGTTCTCCGTGCATCTGCAATGGCTACCGGCATCGGGCTTTGTACCGATTAGCGAAGATGTGGCGCAGAACCTGAAAACGCTGCTGCTGCCAGCGCTGGTGCTCGGCACCGGACTGGCCGCCACCTTAATGCGTCACACCCGCGCTTCAATGATCGCCGTGCTGAAAGCGGATTACATTCGCACCGCTCGCGCCAAAGGGCTGCTGGCAAAGAAAGTGGTGCTGAAACATGCGTTGCGTAATGCGCTGATGCCGATCGTTACTCTCACCACGCTGCTGTTTGGCGAGTTACTGGGTGGCGCGGTGCTAACCGAGCAGGTCTTCACGCTGCCCGGCTTTGGCAAGATGATTGTCGATGCGGTATTCAACCGTGATTACGCCGTGGTGCAAGGCGTGGTGCTGGTGGTGGCGATTGGCTTCCTGCTGCTCAATCTGCTGGCCGATGTGCTCTATATGATCATTAACCCGAAAATGCGAGGCTGACCATGAGCGAGGTATTAACCTCTGGCGTACTGCCTGCAGTGGCAAAGCCCAATCGTCGGGTACTTAAAAAGTTCCTGCGTAACAAAAGTGCGCTGATTGGTGCGGTGATTGTGCTGCTGTTTGTCGCCGTGGCGCTGCTGGCACCGTGGCTGGCTCCGTTTGATCCCATCAAAGCCAATTTCCTTGCGGTGCGTAAAGCGCCAACGCTGCTGCACTGGTTCGGCACCGATGAGCTGGGGCGCGATATTTTGTCGCGCCTGGTGTGGGGCGCACGCACCTCGCTGCTGGCGGGCTGCATTTCGGTGCTGATCGCCATTCTGATTGGTGTGCCGCTGGGGCTCATTGCCGGTTACTGGCAAGGCTGGTGCGACGGCATTATTTCGCGTTTTATCGAAGCGCTGCTGGCGTGCCCGTTTCTGATTCTGGCGATCGCGCTGGGCGCATTTCTCGGCCCGAGCTTGTCGAATGCAATGATTGCCATCGGTTTATCTGCGATGCCGATTTTCGCCCGCTTGACGCGCGGACAGGTGATTGCCATTCGGCACGAAGAGTACATCGACGGCGCGCGGGCGATTGGTTTGCCCGATCGCTGGATCATCCTGCGTTATGTGCTGCCCAATGTGCTGTCGCCAATTCTGGTACAGGCCACGCTGGCGATTGCTTCGGCGATCATCACCGAAGCCAGTCTCTCTTTCCTTGGCCTCGGCCAGCAACCGCCCTCGCCTTCATGGGGTGCGATGCTGAACACCGCCAAAGGTTTTCTCGAACAGGCGCCGTGGATGTCGATTTTCCCCGGCCTGGCTATTTTTCTCACCGTGCAGGGCTTCAACCTGCTGGGCGACGGTTTGCGCGACGCGCTCGACCCACGCGATGACTCACACTAAGGAACGATCATGAGTGAACTGGATTTTAACGTCAGCTATGCCTCACACCGCGTACCGATGATGGGACGCAACGCGGTTGCCACTTCGCAGCCGCTGGCGGCGCAGGCGGGGATGCGCATGTTGCAACAGGGCGGCAATGCGGTAGATGCGGCGATTGCCAGTGCGATGGCGTTAACCGTGCTGGAGCCCAGCGGCAACGGCCTTGGCAGTGACGCCTTCGCGATTATCTGGGATGGCAAAAAACTGCACGGTTTGAATGCCTCGGGCCGCTCGCCTGCGGCGTGGAGCCCGAAACGTTTTGCCGGACGCGATGCCATGCCGGAAATCGGCTGGGAAGCAGTCACCGTGCCGGGTGCGGTTTCGGCGTGGGTTGAGCTGGCCGAACGCTTTGGCACGCTGCCGCTTACCACGCTGGCGCAACCGGCCATTGAATACGCGCGTGACGGTTTCCCGGTTTCACCGCTGATTGGTCATCTGTGGCAACGCGCCTACAACAAGCTGAAAGATCAGCCTGGTTTTATCGAGTGCTTTGCACCTGAGGGTCGCCCGCCGCGTGCTGGTGAACTTTTCCGCAATCCGGCGCAAGCCAAAACGCTGCAAAAAATCGCCGAGACGCGCGGCGAAGCCTTCTATCGTGGCGAGCTGGCCGAAAAGATAGTGGCGTTTGCTGAGCAGCATGGCGCGGCGCTGAGCCTTGATGATCTGAAAAATCATCGCGCTGATTGGGTGGAATTGTTATCGCGTCCGTTTGCGGGTGGATCGGTGCAGGAACTGCCGCCAAACGGTCAGGGCATCGCCACCTTGATTGCGCTGGGCATTCTCGAACAGTGGGATATTGGCCGCTATGAACCGGATTCGGTGCCGTGGCTGCATCTGTCGATTGAAGCGATGAAGCTGGCGCTGGCCGATCTGGATCGCTACGTCAGCGATTACGATCACCTCGAGTTCCCGGCGGAATTGCTGCTAAGCGATGAATATTTGAAACAGCGCGCGCAGCTGATTAATCCCGATCGGGCCGGGGATTTTACCTTTGGCTCCCCGCAGCAGAGCGGCACGGTGTATCTCTCCACCGCCGATGCCAGCGGCATGATGGTTTCCTTTATACAGTCAAACTATATGGGCTTTGGCTCTGGTGTTGTGGTGCCGGGCACCGGCATCAGCCTGCAAAACCGTGGCTGCGGTTTCTCACTCGATCCGCAGCATCCCAATGTGGTGGCTGGCGGCAAGCGTCCGTTCCACACCATCATTCCGGCGTTTGCCCTCGACGGTGACGGCCAGCCGCTGATGTCGTTTGGCGTGATGGGCGGCCCGATGCAGGCACAAGGTCATGTGCAGATGGCGCTGCGCATCATGCAGCACAAGCAAAACCCGCAGGCAGCGATTGATGCCCCGCGCTGGCGCGTTGAGCAAGGACGTGCGGTGGTGGTTGAGCCGGGCATCGACCGTAACGTACTGGCAAAGCTGCGCGAGATGGGACATCAAATTACGCTGGAAGATCCGCTGCTTGGCTATAACTTCGGCGGTGCGCAGGCGATTGTGCGCGATCCGCAAGGCTTCTACATCGCCGCCACCGAAAGCCGCAAAGATGGGCAGGCACTGGTGTTCTGATTTAACGTGTTAAAACGGTCACCATGAATGGTGACCCTACGAATTCCGCCATTTCCTTGTCGGGTGCGCATTTATGCGCACCAGGCAAACGCCGCCCGTTGTACCCGCCAGGCCATTGCACTATCCTTTAGGACCATTCCCACCGAATCGAATTTGCCATAACAGGAGTTAATCATGGCGTCAGGAATTTCCCGCATCTGGATGCGCACCGGCATGCTGATGGTCAGTGCCTTGGTCGTGCTGCAACTTACGGCCTGTGGCGACAAAGAGGGCGATCAGCGTAAAGCGTTCAGTGACTTCCTTCAGAACACAGTGATGCGCAGCGGCGAACATCTGCCAAGCCTGAGTGAAAACCAGAAGCAGACCTTCGGTAACTACGCCAGCGATTACGCCATCCTGTATGGTTTCTCGCAGCAGACCAATCAGGCGATCGAGCAAGGTATGCGTCCGGTGGTTGATGAATTAGCAGCGATTCGTGTACCGCAGGATTACCTGACGCGCCGCGATAGCCTGCGCCAGGCCAGCGGTAATCTGAGCGTGCTGACCCAGCAGATTCAGAGCGCCAAAATGCAGGCGGACAGCAGCAAAGCCACGTTGAAGCAGCCGGATGATCTGAAGAAAGTCTACGACGCCGCGTTTACCAAAGTGGTAACGCAGCCAGCCAGCACGCTGATTCCGCTGCTGCCACAGCTGCAGGCGCTGAGCCAGGCGGCGGTGCAAACCGGCGACTATCTGCAATCGCAAGGCACACGCGTAACCTTTAACGACGGCGGCGTGCAATTCCCAACGCAGGATCAGGCAACGCAGTACAACACGCTGATGAGCAATCTCTCCAGCAATGCGCAGGCGCTGACGCAAGCGCAAAATGCGGTGCAAGGCGGGTTATAACAGCCGAACTATTTTAGTGGTCGCCATCAATGGCGACCCTACAAGCCATTCGTTTCTTTTCAGAATTTCGTCACTTCCTTACAGCCCACTTTTCTGCTGCAGCGTATTGTGATCTGGCGCATTTTCGACCAAAAATAGTTTGTGACATTGATCACATTTACACAACAAAGCACCCAGCTTAAAAGGTGACTTAAGTCACATTCATCACCTTGTTTTGCTTAATTTTTCGGCATCGTTGCTTTCTTACAGCGTCTTTTTGTGATCGATATCACCTTATTGCCCCCCAACCACCCCAACTTAGCGTGATCTGCATCACACTTAGGCACTGCTCTACGCAGCGTAATAAACTAGTGCTAGAGTCCGCGTGCATACAGTAATGCCACGGCCCCCGCCGTAACGTTCAAACAAAAACAAACGCGCTCTCTTATTGCAGCGCGTCTCAATAAGGGGTGGGTTTATGTCCTCATCAGTAAAGGTCAAGGTTCAGAGCTTTGGTCGCTTTCTGAGTAATATGGTGATGCCTAACATCGGTGCGTTTATCGCATGGGGTATCATCACTGCGCTGTTCATCCCAACCGGATGGATTCCAAACGAAACGCTGGCGAAACTCGTCGGCCCAATGATCACCTACCTGCTGCCGCTGCTGATTGGTTTCACCGGTGGACGTCTGGTTGGCGGCGATCGCGGTGGCGTGGTCGGTGCCATCACCACCATGGGCGTGATCGTCGGTGCCGATATGCCGATGTTCCTCGGCTCGATGATTGCCGGTCCGCTGGGCGGCTGGGCGATCAAATCCTTTGACCGCGCCGTTGATGGCAAGATCAAAAGCGGCTTCGAGATGCTGGTTAACAACTTCTCGGCCGGTATCATCGGTATGCTGCTGGCGCTGTTAGCGTTCCTGGCAATCGGTCCACTGGTTGAAGGCCTGTCACACATTCTCGCCGCGGGCGTGAATCTGATGGTGCAGAACAACCTGCTGCCGCTGACGTCGATCTTTGTTGAACCGGCGAAAATCCTGTTCCTCAATAACGCCATCAACCACGGTATCTTCTCTCCGCTGGGTATCCAGCAGGCGAGCGAGGCCGGCAAATCAATCTTCTTCCTGATTGAAGCCAACCCAGGTCCGGGTATGGGCGTGCTGGTTGCCTACATGATGTTTGGTCGCGGTAGCGCTAAACAATCTGCAGGCGGTGCAGCGATCATCCACTTCCTCGGTGGTATCCACGAAATTTACTTCCCATACGTGCTGATGGCGCCGCGTCTGTTGCTGGCGGTAATCCTCGGCGGTATGACCGGCGTGTTCACCCTGACGCTGTTGAACGGCGGCCTGGTTTCTCCGGCTTCTCCAGGTTCCATCCTGGCCGTGCTGGCGATGACGCCAAAAGGCGCTTACTTCGCGAACATCGCGGCCATCATCGCTGCATTTGCCGTCTCCTTCGTGGTCTCTTCAATACTGCTGAAAACCAGCAAAGTGAAAGAAGATGACGATATCGAAGCAGCGACACAGCGTATGCAGGATATGAAAGCGCAGTCGAAAGGTCAGGCCGTTGCCGGTTCACCGGTTGCTGGCGACGCGATGAGCGTTGACCTGAACCACGTACGCAAAATCATCGTAGCCTGTGACGCCGGAATGGGTTCAAGTGCGATGGGTGCGGGCGTACTGCGTAAGAAAGTGCAGGACGCGGGTCTGAGCAATATCTCCGTCACCAACACGGCGATTAACTCGCTGCCAGGCGACGTCGATCTGGTGATTACCCACCGCGATCTGACCGAACGTGCGATGCGTCAGGCACCGCAGGCGCAGCATATTTCGCTGAACAACTTCCTCGATAGCGCGCTGTACAGCAATCTGACTGAACGTCTGGTTGCCGCTAACCGCAGTGAAGCGCGTCGCGAAACCGTGCAGACCACGCTGGCTGACAGCTACGACGAAGGCAATGCGCACCTGTTCAAACTGGGTGCAGACAACGTGTTCCTCGGCCTGAGCGCCACCCATAAAGAGCAGGCGATTCGCTTTGCGGGTGAGCAGTTGGTGAAAGGCGGCTACGTGCAGCCGGAATATGTGGAAGCGATGCTGGAACGTGAAAAGCTGACGCCAACTTACCTCGGTGAATCCATTGCAGTGCCACACGGTACCGTAGAAGCGAAAGACCGCGTGCTGAAAACCGGCGTGGTGTTCTGTCAGTATCCGGCAGGCGTGCAGTTTGGTGATGAGCCAGAAGACGTGGCGCGTTTGGTGATTGGTATCGCCGCTCGCAATAACGAGCACATTCAGGTGATTACCAGCCTGACCAACGCGCTGGATGATGACAGCGTGATTGAGAAGCTGGCGAATACCACCAGCGTGCAGGACGTGCTGGACCTGCTCTCAGGCAATACCGTTAAAGCGTAATACCACGTTTTACCTTCCCTGGGGCGGGTAAGCCCGTCCCACATTTCCGGGGCGGACTTGCCCGCCCTTTCGTCATTTGATATGGGTCAAATTTATGAAAGCGTTACATTTTGGAGCAGGTAACATTGGTCGCGGTTTTATCGGTAAGTTACTGGCGGATGCCGGCATCGAGCTGGTGTTTGCTGACGTCAATCAGGTGGTACTTGATGCCCTTAACGCCCGTCATGAGTATCCGGTTCATGTGGTTGGCGAGCAGGCAAAAGTCGAAATCGTAACAGGCGTCAGCGCCGTCAACAGCACCAGCGATGACATCGTTGCGCTGATTGCGGAGGTTGATATCGTGACCACGGCGGTTGGCCCGCAGATTCTGGAGCGCATCGCCGGTGGCGTCGCGAAAGGTCTGGCTAAACGCAGCGACAGCGGTAACGTCCGTCCACTCAACATCATCGCCTGTGAAAACATGGTGCGCGGTACCAGCCAGCTGAAACAGCACGTGCTGAAAGCGCTGCCAGAGCAGTATCACGCGTGGGTTGAAGCGCATGTTGGCTTCGTTGATTCTGCGGTCGATCGCATCGTGCCGCCATCCGAAGCCGGCACCACCGATCCGCTGGAAGTCACCGTGGAAACCTTCAGCGAGTGGATTGTTGATAAAACCCAGTTCAAAGGTGAATTGCCAAACATTGCTGGCATGGAATTGACCGACAATCTGATGGCGTTCGTTGAGCGCAAGCTGTTCACCCTCAATACCGGTCACGCCATCACCGCGTATCTCGGTCAGTTGGCCGGTCACGCTACCATTCGTGACGCGATTCTTGATGAGAAAGTGCGTGCGGTAGTGCAAAGCGCGATGCAGGAAAGCGGTGCCGTGCTGATCAAGCGTTATGGCTTTGAGGCCGATAAGCATGCTGCCTACATCCAGAAAATCCTCACCCGCTTCGAAAATCCGTACCTGAAAGATGACGTTGAGCGCGTAGGTCGTC